>JBDGYW010000309.1:0-12984 GCA_039588935.1 Gemmatimonadota bacterium
CGGCCACTACGAGGCTCGACACCGGCGCCATCGCAAACAGCACATTCGTGCGTGCAATGAGGTAAACACCCGCCGTGACCATGGTCGCCGCGTGGATCAGCGCCGACACTGGAGTCGGGCCGGCCATTGCATCAGGAAGCCAGACGTAAAGCGGTATTTGGGCGGACTTGCCGGTGCATCCGAGGAAGAGCGCCAGAGTTATCAAAGTGATCGTGCCGCCGCCGACCGCGAAGACGTGGGGAGCCTGTTCAAAGACCTCAACGAATGAGAGGCTCCCGGTCGCCTGGAAGATCACGAACATGGCGATCAGGAATCCGAAATCTCCGATCCGGTTGACGATGAACGCCTTCTTTCCGGCGTTGGCCTTCTCTTCATCCTCGAACCAGAAACCGATGAGCAAGTAGCTGCACAGCCCGACACCTTCCCACCCCACGAACATCACGGGGAAACTCGCGCCCAGGATCAGTACCAGCATGAAGAACACGAAGAGATTCAGGTACGCGAAATACCGAGCGTACCCAGGGTCATCCTTCATGTAGCCGATGCTGAAGACGTGAATCACCGTGCTAATGCCAGTCACAACCATCAGCATCACGGCGGACAGCTGATCGACCTGAAGGGCCAGGTCGATCTGGAGCGTTCCGGACGGCATCCACGTCCAATAGGTGAACACGAAAGGTGCAGCATGGGGATCGCTTGCCAGCCCCGACACCACCGCCACCGCGACTAGGAACGAACCAGCCAACACACTGACGCCTACGGTTCCCACAGCTAGCTTCGCATCAGGCTTCAAGAACGCGATCAGGCCGTTTATCAAGAACCCGACAAACGGGAGCAGTACCACGAGCCATACCAAACCGACTAAATTCGCCATCATCCGCTCAACAGGTTGATCTTGTCGAGGTTGACCGTCTGTTTGTGACGGTATACGGCGATGATGATAGCTAGTCCGACGGCAGCTTCAGCTGCGGCCACGGCCATCACGAAAAACACGAATACCTGTCCCTCATGTCCGAGTTGTTGTGCGAGTGCGATGAACGAAAGGTTCACGGCATTGAGCATCAACTCGATGCACATGAACATGATGATTGCGTTTCTGCGAAGCAGCACGCCAGCGACTCCGATGCAAAACAGGAGCGCTGATACGGTCAATGCCGGTCCGAGGAGTGCATATCCCTGGTCAATCATGGTAGCTATAGCCTCCTCTTCGCCAGCACAACAGCCCCGACCACAGCCGCGAGGAGCAGTACCGATGTGATCTCGAACGGAACGAGATATTCTCTGAACAGAGGCTCGGCGATTACCTGTACTGCCCCCTGCTGTTCGTTCATCTGCTGCATCGCACCAGCCGGAAGTCGGATGTCTTCGGCTGGGACGATCCGAGTCATGGCCCAGAGTTCGATGGCGAGAACACCGCCAATTGCGAGCATCAGGACATGCCCCATCCAGCCGGGCAAATCATCGGCGTCGGCGCGGCCGACGTTGAGCAGCATGATCACAAACAGGAACAGCACCATAATTGCGCCGGCGTAAACCAGGACCTGCATGGCGGCAATGAAGTGAGCTTCGAGAAGCACGAACATCCCGGCTAGCGCGAGCATCGTCAACACGAGCCATAGTGCGCTGGCGACGGGATTGCGTCGCGTGACGCAAAGCAGCGCAGAGGCAACTGCTATCGCCGAGAACATCCAGAAAATGGCTGCTTCCATCTCTATCTACTCACCCTTGGGATCTGATGGATCCCACAACGATGATTCGGTGTGTGTCTGGCCGCAAAGGCGTTCCAGATCGTATACGAACCGATCACGCTGATATTCGGCGTTCTCGAAATGCACGCCGACATGAATTGCCTCCTCCGGGCAAACCTCCTGGCAATACCCGCAGTAGATGCATCGAAACTCGTCTATCTCGTAGACGAGCGGAATCCGGTTGCCCTCTTCGTCCTCACCGGGCACGAGCATAATGCAGTTCGCAGGGCAAATCTGTGGGCACAATCCACAGGCGACACACTTGGCGCGTCCCCGCTCATCCGTGAGCATACGATGGGTGCCCCGCCACCGTGACGAGATAGTCCACTCATCTTCGCTGGTCTCTTCGGGGTACTGCATCGTGACTTTCTTGCGGAACAGATGTTTGAACGAGAGCCCCATACCTTTCAGACTGGCCCGCAGGTAGCTCACGCCTGCATCGGGACGTCGCACTACTTTGACGGTGATTGCCATCAGTCCACCACCCCTCTCCGCTGATACTGTCCGGTTACAAGACGACCGGAGTCCAGTACACCGAAAAGCAAGACAACGAAGGGTAGGTTCACACCGAACAGTATCGCTCCGTACGGAACTCCCTGTTCAACGCCTCTCCACTCGAGAACCCAGATCGCGCAGGCAAGTACCATCAGGTATCCGAGCGCCCCGGGTAGTAGCACCTTCCAGCCCAATCCCATCAGTTGGTCGAACCGGAATCGAGGTAGTGACCATCGTATCCAGATGATTGTGAAGATGAAGGCGAAAGTCTTGGCGGCGAAGGCACCCAACGTGACCACCGTCTTCAGCACGCTAGGGTCAGCGTCATCCCAAGTAGTAAACGGAACGTCCCATCCACCCAGGAACAGCGTCGCCATCAACGCACTCATCGTGACGAGCGCTATGTACTCTCCCATAGGGAACATGGCGAACTTCATGGCGCTGTATTCAGTGTGATACCCGTAAACCAACTCCGATTCCGCCTCAGGCAGGTCGAAGGGCAGACGGTTCAGCTCCGCCAACGCTGACACGATGAAGAGTACGAAGCCAACGATCAGAGGGAACACGTACCAGAGTCCATTCTGCTGCGCTGTTACGATCTCTGGAAGTGTGACGTCTCCGGCGAGGATCAACACCGCCACAACGCTGAGGCCAAGAGCTACCTCGTAGCTCACCATTTGGGCCGCAGAGCGGAGGCCACCAAGAAAACTGTATTTGCTGTTCGACGCCCAACCGGCGAGCACGATACCGTACACGGAGATGCTGGAGATAGCGAGAATCATCAAAATGCCGATCGGCAAATCGGCCACGATCATCGGCAGGGCTCCGTCATAGGCAATGCGCCCTACGAGCGGAATCGCAAAGTCAAACGAAACAGGCAGCGGTGACGCAAACGGAATCACGGCAAACAACAGTACCGAAGGAATGAACATGAGGGCCGGAGCCAACAAGAACATCGGGCGATCCCCTTGGTACGGAACCACCTCTTCCTTCACGAAATTCTTTATCCCGTCGGCGACGGGCTGGAACAACCCAAACGGACCCACACGGTTCGGGCCGAGACGATCCTGGTGAAACGCGGCTTGGCGTCGTTCCATCCATGTCACCAAGGCAACACAACCCAGAAGGACTCCAAATACGGCAGCCATCTTGATTGATGAGAGGAGTAGGAACCCCTTCAGTTCTGGAGTCATTCGTCTCCTCCCGTCGACTGGTCTTCGCGGACAAAACCTCCCACCTGCCCGAGCTGCTCATATGACAGGCCTTGGAAGGCCTGTTCTCTTCCCGCCATCTGAGCGAACGCATCCGCTGCCGATCTTACAGTCTCACCACGGTCGAGCCTTGTTAGCAATTCGCTTAGAGCCTGCCAGGCTGGACGTGCTTCTCTGGGTGGGGGCTTGGCGGCGTGGTACCGCTGGGCCCTGCCATCCCGGTTCACGTAGCAGCCATCTTCCTCCGCCGGTATGGTGCTCGGCAGCACCACATTCGCGGTGCGTGCGGCCTCAGGGAGTTCTGAGCCCACGTAGATCATGTTTGCAGCACCACCCAGGGCATCAGCCGGAGTGCTTTCCAACGTCTCACCCAGGATGAAGAGGACACTCGCTCCGTCGATCGCCTTGATTGCTGCCTTGAAATCATCATTGTAGCCAAGTAGCCTCGCCCCGGTGGCGTTGGGCGCACGCTCCTCGCGCAAGGCCAGGTTTTCCATGCCAGGCAACGGCACGTCGCCGTTCGCCCCAGTCACGCGGAAAGCTCCGGTGAACTCGAGCCCAGAGAGCGTTTCCTTCAACAGAAAAAGTGCTTCCGTCGATGCCGATGGCGACACCAGAGCCACTGCCCTTCCCCCGGATCCACTTACGATGGTAGCGATCTTCTCGAGCGCAGCATCCCACGTGACAGGCTTCTGGTAGCCTGCATCGCTCATCGAAGGTGTATCGATTCGTGTCGCAGGAGTCATCTTCTTGTATTCGGCTCTGCCGACGTCACACATGAAATACCGGTTCACTTCCGGATTCCATCGTGGGCGAAGCCGAACGATCGTCTCGCCGAGCGTTTCTATGTCGATGTTGCACCCCTGGGAACATCCAGGACAGATGCTAGCGGTCTGGTCTAGTTCCCACGCCCTCGCCTTGTGCAGGAAGTCCTTCGAAAGGAGAGAGCCTACGGGGCAAAGGTCGACTACGTTGCCGGCCCACGGATGATCGAGTAATTGATCTGGATGAACGCCGATGAACGCGCGATCACCGCGTTCCTGCACGGAGATGACGCGATCGCCTGCCAGGTGCTCCATGAAGCGCACGCATCGAGTGCACATGATGCACCGATTCTGGACGTATATTATGTCGCCGCCGAAGTCTTCGACAGGGTCGAAGCGCTTCGCATAGTCCGGCGAATACCGTGAATCGGCGCGTGCTTCCTCGAAGACGAAGTTCTGGAGTTCGCATTCACCCGCTTGATCGCAGATCGGGCAATCCAGAGGGTGGTTGACCAATAGGAATTCGAGCACGCCCTGGCGTGCCTTCTTGGCCTTCTCGCTGTAGACGTGAATCTTTTGACCGTCCGCGGCAAGGCTCGCGCAGCTCACTTGCAGATTCGGCACGCCTTCAATTTCGACCAGGCACATCCTGCACACGCCTGCGATCGGCAGACCAGGGTGATAGCAGTAATGCGGGATTGTGATCCCGGCGAGCTTGGCCGCCTCGAGAATGGAGGTTCCCTTCGACACCGAGACTTCAGTGTCTTCTATCGTGAGCGTGACCAGGTCTTGTTCTGTCATCTCACTCACACCGCCGCCAGAACGGCTGGTTTGGTCCCATTGATATACGCTTCGAATTCATCCCTGAACTTGTTGATACCGCTCACGACAGGTACCGCACAAGAATCGCAAAGCGGACAGATCGTACGACCGGTCATCTGGTCTGACAGGTCGAGTAGAAGGTCTAGATCTTCCAGCTTTCCCTGCCCGGCGAGAATGCGACGAAGTATGGTCACCTGCCAGGCTGTCCCCTCACGACAGGGTGCGCACTGAGCACACGACTCGTGAGCGTAGAAGTACGCGAGCCGCATAACCTGATAAACCATGTCTGTGCTATCATCCATCACGATGACTGCACCGGAGCCCAGCATCGAACCGGCTTCCTGCACGCCTTCGTAGTCGAGCAAGCAGGACTCCGTCTCTTCCTTGTTCAGGATAGGTACTGAGGACCCACCGGGAATACATGCCTTTAAAGTGCGCCCTTCCCGCATTCCTCCACAGAGGTCGTAGAGGAGATCCTTCAGTGGGAATCCCATCTCGACTTCGTAATTGCCCGGCTTCTGAACGTGGCCAGACACGCAGAACAACTTCGTACCTGTGCTCCGCTCGTTCGAGCGACTCAACCCCTTGTACCAGGCGCCACCTCGGTTGATGATGTACGGCACCGACGCCAGCGTCTCAACGTTGTTGATCGTGGTGGGCTTGCCGAAAAGGCCTCGCGCTGCAGGGAACGGAGGCCTGATCCGCGGGTTGCCTCGTCTTCCCTCAATGGAATTCATGAGAGCGGTTTCTTCGCCGCAGATATACGCACCGGCACCTGAATGCACATAGATGTCGATCTGGCTGCCCGAACCCAACGCGTTCGGACCTAGCACCCCGTTCTCGTACGCCTCAGTGAGGGCGGCATTCAGAACCGCTTGGGGCTCCGGGAACTCGCCGCGGATATAGATGTACCCCACCTCGGCCTGCATCGCGTACATTGCTATTGCGATGCCTTCAATCAGACCGTGCGGCGTCCAACGCATGATCTCGCGGTCTTTGAAGGTGCCGGGCTCCGATTCGTCGCCGTTGCAGCAGAGGTAGTGGGGGCCCTGCTTGTCCTTGGGCATGAAGCCCCACTTCACACCGGCGGGGAAGCCGGCACCGCCTCGACCGCGCAGTCCAGCTTCTTTCACCTCGTCGATTATTGCCTGGCGATCCATCGACAGCGCCTTCTCTAGTGCCTTGTAGCCACCACGAGCTACCCAACCGTCGTATGTGCGCGCCTCAGGATCACCGAAATACTTGCTCAGCAAGACGGTTTCTTTGGGATGCGGAGAATGCGGAAAGCCCATTACTTGTACCTCGCAACCAGCTCAGGGACATTATCCGCAGTCACAGACTCAACAAAGTCATTGTCGATCAATACGACCGTCGGGAACCCACAGGCACCAAGGCATTCGACTTCGATCACTGTGAACTTGCCATCCGGGGACGTCGCACCGAGTTCACCACAGCCCGTGTGCTTCAGGAATGCGTCCACGACGTCTTCTGCCCCACAGATGTTGCAAGGCGTTGTGGTACAGATTTGGATGAAATGCTCGCCAACCGGATGTTGGTGGTACATCGTGTAGAACGAGACCACACCCTTTACGTAAGCCGGCGTAAGTTCGAGCACATCCGCGACCTCGGCCATTGCCGGATCGGAGATCCACCCACTCGCTTCCTGCACCAAAAATAGCGCCGGCAACAGCGCCGCCTGCTTAGTGGGATAGCGTTTGAGCAACTCGTCGAGCTTCTGCCGCGCCTCGCCGGTGAAGACGTGTTCGTACTGCTTGGTCTCCTGCATCAACGATCAATCTCCCCCATCACGATGTCTACGCTTGCATTGATCGCGATCAGGTCTGCTATCAGGTGCCCCTCGGCCATTTTCGCCAACGCTGCCAGGTTGATGAACGACGGCGGACGAATGCGCCATCTCACCGGCTTGGCCGATCCGTCGGATACGAAGTAGAAGCCCAACTCTCCCTTGGGGTTCTCTATGCCCAGGTAGGCTTCTCCGACCGGAGCCTTGACACCTTCCATTACGTTCTTGAAATGGAAGATCATGGATTCCATTTCACTCATTGTATCCGACTTTTTCGGCAGGCTCACGCGTGGATCGGCAACGTTGATCGGGCCATCCGGCAATCGATCGAGGGCCTGTTCCAGGATGAGGATCGATTGCCGCATTTCTTCGACCCTTACCAGATACCTGTCGTATACGTCACCGCGTTCTCCCACAGGGACCACGAAATCGTAGGTCTCGTAGTCGAGATACGGTCTATCCTTACGGAGGTCATAGGGTACACCACTAGCACCGATACCTTGTGTGCGACCCAGCCATATCGCGTTGCGCGTCAGCATGTACTCGACTTCGTCAAGCATCTTCGGTAGGCGTTTGCAGCACTGGCGTAGGCCGTCTTCGAATCCGTCTGGGATGTCGGCCATCAGGCCGCCGACACGGGTGAGCGTCGTGGTCAACCGTGAGCCGGTCCATGCTTCCTGGAGGTCGTACAGGCGTTCGCGCTCCTGGAATGACCACAGGAACGGCGTCATCGCGCCAATGTCGATCGCAGTCGTCCCGAGCCAGACTATATGCGAGATGATGCGGCTGATCTCGCACGCAATCACACGCAGCACTTTGCAGCGCTCCGTGATCTCAATGCCCATCAGCTTCTCGGCGGCCATCGCCAGACAAACGTTGTTAGACATCGGTGCGAGATAATCCATCCGATCCGTAATGGGGATTATCTGGTTATAGAACCGATACTCCCCGAGCTTCTCGAAGCCGGAATGCAGGTATCCGATGTGGGGAATGACGCGCTCGACTACCTCACCATCGAGTTCGACAACGAGGCGCAGCACACCGTGAGTTGCCGGGTGCTGCGGCCCGATATTGATCAATAAGTGCTCACCGCCTATGTCCGGGTCCGCGTCGGACATGCCCAAAGGAACGCGAATCGGGCGACCCCGTGCGTCGACTCCGGAAGTAGCCAGGTCGAGTTCGACCGATCTCTTCTCACCCATTCTTATCGGACTCCTCGGCGTCTGGAACGACTGCTCGCTCCCCTCTGGTTAGCCTCTCTTTCATGTCTTCCGGCAAATCGCCGAGCGCATCCGCTATGGCAAGTTCTTCCAGCGAGTAATGTGCTTCAGGGTTCGCGTGCAGCGCCTGCCGCACTTGTTCCGATCGAGCAAACCGCCCACGCAGGGGGAAATCCTTGCGTAGCGGATGACCCTCAGCGTAGGTCTCCCACATGAGGATGCGTCGGAGATCTGGGTGCCCGCGGAACTCGATCCCAAACAGATCGTATACCTCTCGCTCCAGCCAGTCAGCACCACGCCACACCGGCACGACCGAATCCACAACGAGAGCGCCATCTTTGGGCAGAGCGATCTTTACACACAACTGAACCTTGTGTTTGAGCGAGAACAGCAGGTAGACAACCTCAAGCGGGCGCTCGGGTTCCCTGTGCTCAACCGCTGTCACATCGATCAGGTAGTTGTATTCGTGCTCTGGAGCGTCTCTGAGCCACTGAAACACTTCGATGGCGTTTTCGGCTTCGACAAACACAACAGTGTCGCCGCACGATACGTAAGCGTCGCCGATCCTGTCACCGTATTCGCCTCGTAGCGCTTCGACCGAACCGTTCAAGTCCGTCATTTTTCCCGTGTCTGATGAACCGACGAACCGAAACTGCGTGACAGTTTGTCAACGTTCTTCGCCGGCATCCGAAGGTCACCTGCGGCTAGCGGGTATTCCTCACGGATCTCACTATCTGCCAACGTCTCGCCGCGGATCTTCTTGTGCAGAAGCAGGATCCCGTAAATCAGACCTTCCGGTCTCGGAGGGCAGCCAGGTACATACACATCGACGGGAATGATCGTGTCGATGCCCTGCGTCATTGCGTAGGTGTCGAAGATTCCGCCGGTCGACGCACACGCGCCCATCGAGAGGACCCACTTCGGTTGGGGCATCTGGTCGTAGATGCGCCGCAGGACCGGGGCGAGCTTGAAAGGCACTCGGCCGGCGCAAAGCAGCATATCTGCTTGGCGCGGAGAATACCCCATACGCTCCATGCCGAACCGCGAAAGGTCGTAACGGGATGCGGCTGTAGCCATGAACTCAATCGCACAACAGGCTGTGCCAAACGGCATCGGCCAGAGGCTGTTCGAGCGAGCCCAATTGACCACCCAATCCAAGCGGGTTGTGATCCAATTGGGTGAAACGGACGACACCACCGATGAATCCCCCCCGGATCCTGTTCCCTTTGACGGTGCTACTCCCATTCGAGTGCACCTCGTTTCCACACGTAGACAAATGCAACCAGTAGGATCATCACGAAGACCAGCATTTCCACCAACCCGAACAGGCCGAGTTCGCGAAAAGCCACTGCCCAGGGGATCATGAACACCACCTCGATGTCGAATACGATGAATAACATCGCGACGAGGTAGAATTTCACGCTGAACCGATCGCGCGTACCTCCGAGCGGAGTCATACCCGATTCGTAGGGCATACCCTTCACGTCGGTCGGACGGCGTGGCTGCAGCAGGTGTGACAGTGCGATCATCGCCACCGCACTGATCACTGCCAAGCCAATCATTAACAGAAGGGGAGTATACTCCCGCAACATTGCTACCCGTGGGTTTCGTGAAAGAAATCACAAATTTCGAGCAGTGAAGTTACTCAGGCGATTCGGAAGGTGTCAAGCAAGTGATATTGGGATGCCGAAGGCGGCACGAAATCGGACATTGGCGTCGGGAATGGTGCGAATGCTCTCTCGATTTAGTGGCTCGAAAGGGTAGACGCACACTCTTGCAGAAGTCCCTTTTTTGTGGGTACGACGCCTTGGGTGTGGATTTCAGAGGCGCCGGCGACGATATTTGTGCATCGTGCACATCAAGATCGTAACGGCTAATCAGGCCGAGGCGGAATCCGGCCGCGCTCGCTTTCAGGTCAGGTAGCAAATGGCACTCGTTCGCTGTCCCGTTCACAAGATTCCTTTCAACAATGACAATCCCCGAGGGTGTCCCGCTTGCGCCCGCGAAAGGGAAGGAACGGGGCGCGTTTCGGTAATGCAGGAACTCGCGAAGGCCCAACGGGCTGAAGCACCAACTGCGAAGCCTGCGACTGAGGCCCCCCGCTCGAGCACCAAGATGCGTCTCGAGGACAAAGGCGCGCCGCGTACCCATCCGGCCTACAGAAGGCCTTCCTCGGGACTCATGCCAGCGCGTCCTTCGTCCACTGCCAGCGAGACATTCCTTCCCTGGCTCTCGCGAGGGGAACTACAACAGCGGTTTCGGTCAATCGCGATTGGCGCCATCGTGGTTCTCGTGATTGGCCTCGTTTTGTTGTCGGGACCGCGTTTCAGAGAAGGCATGTATCCTGTGGAACTAACCGGAACGCCGCGGCCACTTCCGCTGAATCCGAATGTGAATATCACCGCCGCCTTCAGTGCCCTCGGCACACGGTCGCCCAAAGCCAACCCAGATTCACCGCGTCTGGCGCGGTACACATACGGCTCCGATTTGACCGTGGACGCGTCGAACGGAGTCATCTACGCGATTACCGTTCGGATTCCGAACCGGAGTTGGAGGGGGCTGTATGCCGGCTTGCCGGAGCGGACGGCCAGTGGCGCACTGGCCCTGCTCGGTACGCCAAGGCAACCAGTCTCTGCGGCCGCGCCAGAGCCCCGTGAGCTTGGTGGCTATTTGGTGTATCCATCGCTCGGTGAACGGCCGCGACGCACGCTTCAAGTTGAGGTCAGACCTCCAAACGGCTGCTTCGACGTTCAGGTTGATCTGCAACCGCAGGCAATCGGCACGCTGGAAGATGGTGATCGGCGCCACGCCGTTGTGGGAGTTGAAGACGCCACACTTAATTGGGTGGTCACGCAGGTACGTGTGGTTTCCAGGTCGCTCAGAGGTCCGTACTCTGGCGTCCCGGCATGCTGACGACCCGCAATCCTCTAACGCAGAGGTTGTCCTGATGACCGATCCCGCTCAGCAAGATGGCAACGGGAAGAGTTCGTTGTGGTTGGCGTTCAGAGTGTTCGATGAGCCAACGGCGGTATTTAGAGATCTTGCGATCCGACCGCGAGCACTCGTACCAATACTGTGTCTGGTGGTGGCAGCCGCGTTCGGTGCATTCGCAACTCCATCGAGGGTGCTGGAAGAACAGACGCGCACCAGTCTAGAAGCGCTTGAAGAGAGTGGCCGACTCACGGCGGAGCAAGTTCAGGAGAGGGTTGACAACGCTTCTGGCACTGCCGGCCGGCTGACCATTTTGGGGGCTGGTGTCGTCGGCGGTCCACTTGTGCTCGTGGTGGTGGCCTGGGTTCTCATGTTGATTTTTGGGGCAACTAGCTCTGATCCACTACGGTTCAAGGATGAGCTGGCAATTGTATCCCACGCCTACATGATTTCCATAGCTGGTGGCATACTTACAATCCTGCTCCTCGCCTTTGCGGGCTTTGACGAGGTGCGACTCTCCCTTGGGTTCCTGTTTGACGAACAAGACAGTCCGTTCCTCTACCGCTTCATGAACCAAATCAACGTGTTTGGTGCTTGGAATGTGTACGTCCTCGCGCTAGGTAATCAGGTGAAGACCAAGGCCAAGGGAATCGGCGGTGCGTTGACAATCGTGGGCGGCCTTTGGCTCGCTCTCAAAGTGGTCGGTGCGTTGTTTGGCGGTCTCATCGCCGGAATGGGAAGCTGATTCCGCTGGGGAAGGACAATTCCACGGCCCTAGAAGTGCGCGCCCTTTGCGCGCAGACTGAGTACGAGGAGGCAGTTTCCCTCCAAGAGCAGATCTGGGGAGCCGATGTAAGAGAGACCACTCCTGCCTGTGTCCTTCAGATCTCACAGGAAGTCGGCGGTATTGCGGGCGGCGCGTTCACTCCCGAGGGAAAGCTCGTTGGGTTTGTCTTTGGGCTGACCGGTATTCGGAACCGGATGCTAGCGCACTGGTCTCATATTCTGGCTGTCGAAAAGGGCTGGCGCGATCGGGGAGTCGGTCGGGCACTAAAGGAGCATCAACGTGAGGAGCTGTTGGGCATCGGTGTTGAGAGGATGTTCTGGACGTTCGACCCACTCGAATCGCGCAACGCCCATTTGAATCTCAATGTCTTGGGTGCGACTGTTGAGAGCTACGTACCCCACTTCTATGGCGAAACCGCGGTTGCGGCAACTGATACTGTCATCGGGACTGACAGGTTCGTGGTAACGTGGAATCTGCGAAAGCCGTCTGTTCCCGCCTTTTCCGAAGACTTGGCCTTGACCGAAATCCCTTGTGTCACAGTTCGACCTGATTCGGACGCGTTGGACTCTCACGCGGAGCCCACAGTAGGTTCATCGGATCTCCTTCGGGTGGAGGCGCCCGCCGACATTCAGACACTAAAGGTGACAAACCCGGAAGTGGCAGCGCGGTGGCGGGAAATGACCCGTCGTGCACTCATTCATTATCTTGATGCTGGATACCGCGTCACCAAGTTCAGGCTCGAACCGGAGGGCCGTGGTGGCTGGTACGTCCTCCAGGCGCAGCATTAGGAACGCAGGACAAGCGTAGCTCATGCGGGTCGGAGCACGCAACCAACCAACACTTGTCAGAACGGATGCTCCTCAATGAAGGATCTGAAACTTGGTGGTTTGGTTGACCCGGAGTTGAGAGATCACCTGATCGCGTTGCGGCATGACTTGCATCGGCATCCAGAGTTGTCTTCCAAGGAGACCTGGACGGTCGATCGCCTCGAGGCCGAACTGAGCGACCTCGATCCAAAAGCTCTTCGCCGCGTTGCGGGCACGGGCGTTGTCGCTCGATTTGCCGGGCGTGATCCCGAGGCGCCCCTTGTTGTTGTTCGGGGTGACATTGATGCTCTTCCGATCCACGAGGAAACCGGAGTGGATTTCGCGTCCGTGACCGCTGGTGTCATGCACGCCTGTGGTCACGATGCGCACGCCGCG
>JBDGYW010000310.1:0-11209 GCA_039588935.1 Gemmatimonadota bacterium
GCTGTTCCGGTGTTGTTGGCACTCGACACCTGGGCGTTACTATGGCTTGTGCGTCCAAAGCATCTGGCCGGGGCTAGATAGAATGTGGTACGTGAAGCCTGTTTGTGGGTTGGCAATCGCCATTCTGGGATTAGCCCTGCTCTCCGACATTGCTGCCTCTCAGACAAGGAGCCGCGCTGCCGTGCAAGCACCCACGGTCATAGCGCACTCCACCGACTTGTCTGAACGAGAAGCGACACTGCGGGTCACCCTCTCGAACGGAGATAGTTATGCAGTCTCGTTCTCCAGGGGTGTCGTCTTCCTGAATGGGGGCGAGGTCGCCAACTACGAATCCGGGGGAGCATTGGAACGGGCCTGGCGCGGTTTACTCGGTCGAGCGGCCCAGATAAACCCCAACGACCTCGTGAGTGCTATACGCGAATGGAGTCGCGACAATGTGAGCGACGAAACCGCCGAGGCGCTCGCAGCCAGGCTAGCCCCACTGGCAGTAGAGCCAGCCGGTCCGGGACCAACAGCTTTCGTTCCTGGAGCCCCGCGCGCACCGCGTGAGCAGCGTCTGGAGCGCACATTCGCTTCACCCATAGATCTGAGCGGACTGGAGGCGTTGGAAGGACTCAAGGCGCTCGAAGGACTCGAGGCATTGGAGGACCTCGCCGCGCTCGAGGCGCTCAAAGGACTGGACGTCGATGCGTTGCGAGCTGAAATCAATGAACAGCTGAATGCGGTGCGTACCTCCGCTGCCGAATCGGTTCTCTCTGAGGTGTACGTTCCGGCTGCCACCGGACAAGTCGTACCCTCAGTAATGAGTCACCTGGCGGGTGACCTGGCCGGCCTGCTCGCTGCCTTCGTAGCCATGTGCGCCTTGGGGTTCGGACTGGTATTCTTTGCTTCCCGACAGCTCGAAGTGGTCGCCGACACGGTGCGCCACGCGTTTTGGCGCTCCTTACTCGTCGGACTTCTTGCCCAACCCTTGGTGCTACCGCTGTTTGGGCTGTTGATGCTCGGGCTCACCCTCACGGTCGTCGGTATACTGGCTATTCCTTTCGCCGCTCTGGCGTTTGCTGCTGCGGCTATCCTTGGTGTTTTTGGAGGATACCTGGCTGTGGCGCGCACGATTGGCGAGGCATACCTGCGTCGGCGAATGTCTTTGGGTCACCGCGTGGGCGGCTGGCTCTCGTATAGGTACATGGTGTACGGGCTCCTCGCACTCTTCACGATTTGGCTGCCCGCGGCGCTCCTCGGATGGGCGCCAGTTGCCGGAGAGATCTTCGCCGTGAGCGCCATGCTGCTCTCCTGGATCATCGCGACCGCCGGGTTCGGAGCAACCATACTTTCCCGCGCCGGCATTCGCGGCACCTTCACCAGACAATTCGACCAATCGTTGTCTGACGAATACCTGTACCGCACGCCGCAGGCGACGCCCGTTGCTCGTCCGCCTCAGCGCCGAGATCGGCTGGAGCCGTGATGCGCTTTGAAGTCGTGCGGCGGAGCATCCTATTGGCGTACGCAGGCGTACTCTTCACAGGGGGATTGCATGGGCAATCGTTTCGCACCGTCTCTGCGACACGACTAGCCCGAGACGAGAGGTCTCTGAGTGTCCGAATCGAATTTGCAGCCGGCCTATTAAGGCTGTCGCCTGCCGACGGGCGGATGCTCTACGAGGGCGAGATCTACTACGACGAAGACGTCTTCGAGGCCTACACAGACTACGAACCCGAGCGGCAGAGACTGTTTTTTGGCGTCCAGACACGGGACAGGGGATTCAACCTCGGACGCCATGAGACACCCCAGCGGATGGACCTCAAGCTGAACCCACACATCCCCACACGTCTGGTTCTGGGGTTGGGTGCGGTCGAAGCTCAGGTCGAGTTGGGCGGAATGAACATCTCAGCACTGGATCTCAGCACGGGTGCCGCGGAAACCAATCTCTCTTTCAGCGAGCCGAATCGCGGTGAGTGCCGGTCATTGGACCTCCACGTGGCGGCCGCAGAGTTCCTGGCCGAACAACTCGCAAACTCGCGCTGTGAGGTGATCAGTTTCGAGGGAGGTGTGGGAAACATCACACTCGACTTCACCGGTGACTGGGCCAACGCAACAACGACAGAAGCGGAGATCGAACTCGGTCTCGGGCAGCTAACGCTTCGTCTGCCCAGAGGGCTCGGCGTTGCACTAGAGGTGGATCGGTTCTTGGCCAGTTTCGATCGCGCGGGATTTCGCAAACGCGGAGACCGCTACGTATCGGATGGCTACGAGACCGCCTCGAAGAGACTGACGGTCTACATCAAGGCGGTCCTTGGCGATATCGACATCGACTGGGTGGAGCGCTAGATCGATTGTAGTCTCAGAACCATCCACACAACTCGATCCCTAGCGTCCGTCGTGGCTACTCAGACTGGCTTACCAACAGTTGCGCGACATCAGCCAGAGCCTTGCTTGCCGGAGAATCTGGCTCCGCAACCACTACCGGTTTCCCCTCATCGGCCAAGCCAGCCATTCCTGCCTGCAGTGGAATCCGTCCCAGCAGCGGCACTGAGAGTTCCTCAGCCAGTCGGGAACCACCGCCATCGGTGAATACGTCGATTGACTCCCCGCAGTGCGGGCAGGCAAACGAACTCATATTCTCGATGATCCCCATCACGGGGACCTCTACCTGCTCGAACATCTTCGCACCGCGTAACGCATCGCCGGACGCCATCTCCTGCGGCGTCGTAACAATGACAGCACCACGCAGCCGGACCGACTGAACCAGGGTGAGCTGGGCATCGCCGGTGCCGGGCGGCATGTCGACTATGAAATAGTCCAGCTCCCCCCACTCCACATCGGTCAAGAACTGTCCGATCACTTTGACGACAATCGGTCCACGCCAGATGGCGGGCGTGTCACGATCCATCAGAAGTCCGAGAGAAATGAACTTCACTCCGAAGCTCTCGAGCGGTACGACCTTCCCGCCCACGGCTTCCGGTTTGTCGTGCGAGCCGAACAGGCGCGGCAGGTTTGGCCCATATACATCGGCGTCCATCACGCCCACCTTCTTGCCCATCTTCGCGAGCGCCGCCGCGAGGTTGGCGGCCACGGTCGACTTGCCGACGCCGCCTTTTCCGCTCGACACCGCGATGATCGTCCCAAGGTGTGAGAAATCAGGCGGCGGAGGTTCTTGCGGCGCAGCTCCGGCACCGGTTCCACACGTGCTTGGAGCCTCTTCCTGCGCTCCTTCAGACAAGATCGACATTTCCACGTGGGTGACGCCTTCCACCGCGGAAATGGCATGGCGCGCCTCTCGCGCTACGCCTGGAGGATCATCCTGATTCAGCACGAACGATAGCGTCACCTGCCCGTCAGGGCGGACCTCCAGATCTCTTACCATACCGGCTGAAATAACATCTTTGTCGTTTCGTGGATTGCGCACATTTGTGAGTGCACCAGCCACGAGCGTTGCTAGTTTGTCCGACATTGTTTCCGTTCCTGAAATGGACTACGGCGTCCCACTTTCGAGTGTGGCCAAAAGATCACGAAGCGCAGTCAGTGTGAGTCTCTGTACTTCCGCGAGTTTTCCGTCGAAGGAAGCTCCTGCGGCGTTTCTGTGTCCCCCTCCCCCGAACTCCTCGGCGAGCGTCCTAACATCGATATTGCCCACCGAGCGGAACGATACCTTAATTCGCCCGTTCGCCAACGATCTGAACATCAGTGCTGCACGAACTCCCTCGACCGATCGAGGGTAGTCGACGATTCCTTCGAGATCGTCAGGTCGGAGGTCGTACTTTTCGAGTGCACCGGGCGGCACAGTAATCCATGCCAAGCCCAGTTCCCGTTCCACAACCAGCGTTTCAATCACCGCACCTATCAGACGAATCCGACCTTCCGACTCGCTGGAGTACAAATAGCGACTCATCTCTTCTGGATTCAACCCATGAGCCAGAAGATGTGCGGCCACCTGCATAGCGCGTGGCGTCGTGTTGCCGAACCGAAACCCTCCGGTATCAGTCATCATGGCTACATACAGCCCCTTAGCGGCAGGAAGATTGAGCTCCCACCCGGCTGACTGCGCCAAATCGTATACAAGCTCGCCTGTTGCACATGCAGCCGGATCAACGAGCCACGGTCCATCCGGCAACGTTCCGACGCTCGCGTGGTGATCTATGCAGGCAACTGGAGCCGTGGTTTTTTCGACGATCCGCCCGAGGTGCCCTAGTCGCCCAACGTCGGAGCTATCCAGCACAATCACTGCGTCGGCACGTTCGAGGTGTTTGACGGCTTCTGCGCTCTTGTCTGCTCTGTCGGCACCATCCAGCAAGAAGGAGTATCGTTCCGGAAAGGGCGTCGGGTTGGTGATCGCTGCCCGCACTCCCATGTCCATCAGGAGATGCCAAAGAGCCACAGTACACCCAGAACCATCTCCATCAGCGTTCACGTGCGTTGTTAGTGCCACACGCATCCCGGGACGGATGATGCTCGCGAGCGCCAGTGCCGCTCGACGTCTGGCCGCGGGTACTCTCACTCCGCGGCCAGGGGAACCGTTCGTCTTGTGGGCAGGCATTAGCAGGAACCTAGGGCCGGGCCGTAGTCACGATGCCGGACGGCTAGTCGGCGTATTTCTCCAAATTGGAGAAATACTCCTTGGTCAGCTTGGCGACCGTACCGCCGAGGAACGCCAGCCCAATCAAGTTCGGGAACGCCATCATGCCGTTGAGCAACGTGCCCATTGCCCATGCCAGCGGTACCGCTGCCACCGAACCGACCATGATGAGTGACACGAAAACAACCCTGTATGGCTTAATAACCGCCGAGCCGAACAAGAACTCGAGGCATTTCTCACCGTAGTAGCACCATGCGATCAACGTAGAGAATCCGAACAGGAAGCTCGCCAACGCCACGACGATCGACGCGAAGGGAATCGAAGTGCTCATTGCCGCGGCGGTGAGGTCACCACTGGCGTCTTGGTACATGCCTTGCGTCCACAACCCGGACTGGATGATGACGAACGCGGTCAAGGAGCAAACCAGGATCGTGTCCACAAATACCTCGAAGACGCCGACCGTACCCTGCTCGCACGGGTGTTTCACATCGGCGATGCCGTGAGCGATCGGAGCGGAACCGAGGCCGGCTTCATTGGACAACACGCCGCGGCTGATACCGCCTGCGATGGCGGCCGATACGCTCGCTCCGATGAATCCTCCGGCCGCCGCAGCCGGCGTGAACGCGTGCCTGAAGATCGTCGCGAATACAGCCGGAACGTCGGTGATGTTGATCAGCAAATAGCTGATGGAAGCAACCAGGTACACGACGATCATTGTGGGCACCAGCGCTTCCGCCGTCTTGGCGATCCGCTTGATCCCACCCAGCAGCACCAATCCCACGGCGACCGTTATGAACGCGCCCGGCACCCAGAGCGGCATCTCAATGCCCGCTGTGGCTCTCACCGCCTCGACGGCAGTCCGGGCGATCGTATTGGACTGCGCCATGTTGCCTGTGCCAAGCAGCGCGGTGGCGGCTCCGAAAAAGGCGAACATGATGGCAAGTCCCTTGGCAAACTTCTTGTAGGGAATTCCGTTTGATATGTAGTACATCGGACCGCTGGCGAGCTCGCCTGTCTCGCGGCGCACTCGGTAATGAACACCGAGAACTGCCTCGGAATATTTGGTTGCCATACCGACAGTCGCACACACCCACATCCAGAAGATTGCGCCCGGACCTCCGACCAGTATCGCCGTTGCGACGCCGCCAATATTTCCGTTACCTACCGTCGCAGCGAGAGCGGTTGACAGGGCCTGGAACGGCGTGATGGTACCCTCTTCGGTCGTCTTTCGCTGGAAAACACCACCAAGCGCCCTCTTCACAGCGAGGGGGAATCGCCTGATCTGTACAAATCCACTCCTGACCGTCAACCAAGCACCTACGATCAGAAGGACAGCGGGCATCAGCGCCGGCTGGTACACAAAAGCGTCGATGGATAAGATGAACTCCGTGAAGTTCTCTACAAACATGCACAACTCCTTAGCAGTCGTCCGGTCCTACATGGGAGCCGAACGAGGTTCCCCCAGTTATGTCGCTTGGTCGCAGAACACTAGGTGTCGGCGGGGATGTGTCAAGCGTTTGGGTTCGCGGTCTCCACCACTTAGAGACTGTAGTTGGGTGATTCCCGCGTAATTACCACGTCATGTGGGTGCGACTCCCGGTGTCCGGCAGCCGTCACTCGTACAAACTCGGTGTCTTGCCGCAATTCCTCAAGGGATGCAACGCCACAGTATCCCATCCCGCTCCGAAGGCCTCCGGCGATCTGGAACAGCACGTCTTCGACCGGGCCTCGATAGGGTACTCGGCCTTCGATGCCTTCGGGGACGAGTTTCCTGAGCGGCGCGTCACCATCCTGGAAATACCTGTCGGCCGAGCCTTCCTGCATAGCCCCGAGAGACCCCATGCCGCGGACTGTCTTGAATCGTCTCCCTTCGAGGAGGAAGCTCTCTCCCGGGCTTTCTTCGGTACCTGCCAGCATCGAGCCTAGCATGACGGTCGAAGCACCCGCGGCAAGTGCCTTCACCACATCACCAGAATATTTCACACCTCCATCGGCAATCACCGGTACCTCGCCGGCACCTTCCACTGCCTCCGTGATGGCGGTGACCTGTGGCATCCCCACCCCCGTCACAACGCGCGTCGTACAGATCGAGCCCGGGCCGATACCAACCTTCACCGCATTCATACCGCGCTCCACCAACGCCTCTGCGGCCTCCTTCGTGGCGATGTTGCCGGCTATGAGCTGTGCGTCGGGGAATGCTTCCCTGAGCTGCGCTGCAGTGTCGAGAACGCCGTCAGAGTGACCATGTGCCGAGTCGATCACGACGGCGTCTGCACGCGCACCAAACAATGCCTTCGCACGATCCATGGCATCGGCACCAACCCCTACTGCGCCCGCCACTCTCAGGCGTCCGTGTGCATCTTTGTTAGCATCCGGGAACTGGCGACGCTTGAAGATGTCCTTGATCGTTATCAAGCCCTTGAGTGCCCCCTGCTCGTCCACCACCGGTAGCTTCTCGATACGATTCTTGCCCAGCAGGCGCTCTGCCTCTTCTAGCGTCGTGCCTTCAGGTGCGGTGACGAGATTCTCCTTGGTCATCACTTCACTGAGCGGGAGCTCGAGATCTTGCTGAAACTGCAGGTCTCGGTTTGTTATGATGCCGACGAGATGACCATCATCATCCACGATCGGCACGCCGGAGATCTTGAACCGCGCCATAAGGACAGACGCCTCTCGCAGCAGCTTATCGGGGCCGAGCGTAATGGGGTCCAGAATCATCCCGCTCTCCGACCGCTTGACTCTGTCGACCTCATCAGCCTGACAGGAGCGGGAGGTTCAAACTGATGTTCGCAGTCAGTCGACCAACCAGGCTCACGTTGCTTGGATGAACCTTGGAATGACGAGGGGCTAGCAGCACATCGTCGAACGTCAGGCCGTAGTCCGAACGGACCCTACTCATCGCCCAACCACCCATAGAACGCAACAGCCCGCCTGGCTTTGAGGGCCTAGCGGGCGGTTCTTCCGTGTGCTGTATATATCCATAGCCAAAGTTAGCGGCCACTTCGTACCATGGTCAAGCTGACGGTTATTCGCTTCCCGTGGCGCCCCCTCTCGCCTTCTTCTCCGCCGTCGCCGAATCATCCACGTCCTCAGATGTGTCCTCTGAAGATTCGTCATCCTCCGAGGATCCGTCGGCCGACTCCGCATCCGCCTTCTTCTCGTCCTTCTCGGGATCATCGCTCACAACAGCCTGAAGTTCTTCGAGAGCTGCCTGCCCAGCAGCAGCGACGCTCCGGGCGACGGTGCCGGCTGCGTCGATAATGCCTCCCGTGCCCTTGACCGCAGCCTCTCCAATCTTGCTGCTCCGCAGCGTTCCTTCCACGTTCTCGGCGATGCGCTCGAGAGTCGATCGCTCTCTCGTGCTGCGATTGAATTTCGATTCTAGAAACTCGATGTAGTCTAAAACCTGCCGACCGGTCTCGTCAGTCAGGTCCTCGAGCTTCTGAGTTATCGTGGTCTTCAAGTTTTCGTTCATGACTACTGCCTCTTCACTAACGGATCGCCATGTCTACCAACTCGACAATCGGGTTACCGAGGTATCTCGACCGTGCCGAGCGAACTCTTCCGATTATCACGAGCTGCGCCAACGGCGCTAGCCGCTCCACCTCCGCGAGCCTTGCCTGTGGGATCATCACATACACGAAGCCAGCTTCCGGAAGAGGCCCGCGCGCCAGCATGTACGGCTGGCCAACGGGAATCTCGCTCCGCAATTCGTCAGCTTCCTGAATGGCAAGATATTGAACGGTCCATTGTAACAGCCTGCCCTCGAACTCGGAGGGGCTGGCGCGCACCTCCGCGCCGGTAACGCCTTCCAAAACGCCCTCCGCGGCGGGCCGTAGATCGGTCTCCCGGATCCATCCTTCCGTTTGGACGCGTACCCAATCACCCGAGCGAGCGAGTACCCGTACCGGCGCATCCTGCGCCAACACCGCTCTCTCGTCGCCGCCAGGGGTTTTGAGCAGCTGTGCCTGTTGCGCCGTGACGGCGCGATCGAGACTGATGTCAGCACCGGCCGTAATTATCGGTTGCGCGGCGTCTGCCGCAGCAGCGCCTATGCGTTCCAGCGACTGGGACCACATCCAACCAATGCGCCGGACGTGCACCCAGTTGCCCTGTCTATCCATCTCATCCAGGAGTGTGCCTCTTGATAGGCGCGCTATGATCGCCCCGTTGGGCTCAGTGCGGAGGTTCTCACCGCCAGATGCCGTGACTCGAAGATCGTGCCCGTCCCGAGGCTGCGATTGAACCGAGGCAGACCAGACCCATCCTTCCAACGTCATTTCGATCCAGTCGCCATCGGTGCGACCGCCGAGAAGTTCAGTCCCTTCGGGCACTCTCGCCAGAGGCTCGTCCGACGAGGACGCAGCTCGCCTGAAGTTCTCTGGGGCCGTGGTACGATAGCGCACTTGGGCCTCCAGAAAACTCACACCGGCCAGCACTTCGAACAGCATCACCACGAAGCAGGCTGGTAGCAGCGGGGAGAGACGGCTAGATTGCCTCATTCTTCTGGTAGTCTGAAGATTGTAGGAGGCAACGCACTGGATGTCAAACGTCCGCCGTATCACCGTGGAACGAATTGGTACAATGACGCTCTTGATCTGCTCCCTTCTGGCCGGTCATCAGAGGGTATCGGCGCAGGTCGGCCACCGGCCCGAATCCTCCCCGTATCGTGACCTACGTGCCAAGCGCGTCCTGTCACTAACCGGCGCATACCTGAGCGGATCGTCCGGATCGGCGGAAGTAGGGCCAGGTGATGGCATGTATGCGGGCGCTCGATTCGATCTGCACGTTGGCGGTCCTGCCGCTTTAACGTTCGGCGCCGGAGTGGCAAACCTCGAACGAATCATCATAGACCCTACTTGGGGGCCGGCCAACCGCACGTTGGACACGACCACTCAAGCCGTGGTGCTGGTAGATGGCGGATTCGACCTGCTTTTCACTGGTGAAAAAAGCTGGCACGGCATCGTACCGTATTTCGGGGCCGGAATGGGAATGGCGTTGGGCACGTCGGTGGATGCCGATTCATTGAGCGGGTACTCCTTCTCCACGCATTTCACGACGGGGCCAAGGCTGGGTCTCTGGCTGCATCCGTTGGGTCGAATCACGTTCAGGATTGAAGCTCGTGACTTGATTTGGCGATTGAAGTACCCGGACGGATTCTTTAGCGCTCCGGAGAATGAGCCCACCGAACCGCCTGTGCTGGATGCTAACGTCATGAAGGACACGCAGTGGGTGCACCATTTGGGACTCACTATCACGTTCGGGTATACCATCGGCAACTAGGCTGGCATCCTCGAAAGCACCCAATTAGCGGCAGGAGGTTAGAAAGCGTGCGTTCAGCAATTTTGGCAGGCGGCTCGGCCAGTCGCTTCGACGGATCGCCAAAGGGACTCGAGCTGGTCGGCGGTGAACGGATTCTCGACCGGCTAATCCGAGCTTTGCGGGCCGCAACCGGAGAATACCCGCTGTTGATCGCCAATGCCCCCGGCGCTGCCGAGTGGCATTCGGATCTGCATGTGGTGAGCGACGCTATCCGCGATTGCGGTAGTCTCGGAGGTCTCTACACCGCCCTGACGATTGCAGAAGGACCCGTGGTAGTTGCCGCTTGGGACATGCCCTTCGTTCCCACTGAGGTCTTCGAGGCGCTCGTCCGAGGGTTTGACAATCATGATGCCTGTATCCCTGAGAGTGGGGGACCGAACCAAGGTTTGGAGCCACTCTGCGCGATCTATGGCCCAAAGTGCGTGGAACCGGTCAGAAGGCAGATCGCGGACGAAGACTTCAGGATATCCGGTTTCTTCGACTCCATCGACATGGTGACGCTTCCGATCGAAGTGGTGAATCAATACGGTGACCCCGAGACAATCTTCTTCAACGTCAACACGCCGTCAGACCTGACGGAGGCCCAGGCACTTTGGAGAAGTCAGCACGAACAATCCTGAAATCTGCCTCCCTGTGAGCATCTGGGAAGCACAAAACGTTCGCACCCCATAAGCAAATAGAGGCGTACCACGCCATGCTGAGCCCAGCTGATGCAGCAAACGCGATACTCACCTCACTCGGCCCCGGCGCCGTTGAGCACGTTTCGTTAATCGATGCACTCGGACGCATACTCGCGGTTGACATCAACAGCCCGATCGACATTCCACAACGAGACAACTCCGCAATGGACGGATATGCCGTCCGCGGTGAGGATGTCCGTGGTAAGTGTCCAGTCGAACTGGAGATCGTCGAACACATCCCAGCCGGAGCGGTCCCGACGACAACCGTCGGCGCCGGCGAATGTTCCCGGATCTTCACTGGTGCCCCGATACCGCCGGGCTCCGACGGTGTGATTAGACAAGAACACACGACACGCGTCTCCGATACGACTGTGCGGATCGACGAAGACACAGATGCTTTTGGCCACATACGTGGACGCGGAGAAGATCTGCGGCGAGACTCTACCGTCGTTGCCAAAGGAACGGAACTCAAGCCGGCTCACCTGGGGCTACTGGCATCGGTTGCTGAATGCCAGGTAACAGTGTACCGAAAGCCTCGGGTTGCTGTGATGGCTTCCGGCGATGAAATCGCAGATCTCGACGAACGAGATGCCATCCTCGACGGCTCCAAGATCGGCTCCTCCAACACGTACAC
>JBDGYW010000311.1:0-7270 GCA_039588935.1 Gemmatimonadota bacterium
CAAGCGGTCAGCACTCTCTTTGATGATGTCACCGTGCTGACTTCGGAGTTCTCCTTCACGCTCACACACTCCGAGCCGTCGGGTGATCTCGTGGCTCGCGGTCGTTATGTGGGTCGGGCCGGAAACCACTACCTCGCGGATACCATGTTGACAGACGCGGAAGGCAAGGAACTGGGTCGAGGAGAGGGTGTTTTCTTCGAACACGCGAAGGACGCTGCAGCGGCGCCTGGTGGAGCAGCGGTGGAAGGGGATCATGATTGACCCGAAGCGGGTGGTACTGGCATACAGCGGCGGACTTGACACGTCCGTCATCCTCAAGTGGCTCATCGAAGAGGGTTATGAGGTCATCTGTTTCGTTGGCGATGTAGGCCAAAAGGACGACTTCGAGGAAGTGAAAGCGACAGCGCTAGCAGTAGGCGCCACCAAAGTCTATGTGGAAGACCTCAAACACGAATTTGTCACCGACTACGTTTTCCCGGCAATTCAGGCCAACGTGATCTATGAGGGCCGCTACCTGTTGGGGACATCGTTGGCGAGACCTTTATTGTCGAAGGCTCAGATCGAGATCGCCCGCAAAGAGGGGGCACGCTTCGTGAGCCATGGAGCGACCGGCAAGGGTAACGACCAGGTACGGTTCGAACTCTCGTATTACGCGCTCGACCCGGAAATCCAAGTTATCTCACCATGGAAGGATCCCTCATTCCTGGCGAAGTTCAAAGGTCGAACCGACCTGCTTGCGTACGCGGAGGAACATGGCATTCCGGTCAAGGCGAGTGCCGACAAGCCATACTCTGAGGACGCGAACCTGATGCACATATCTCACGAAGCCGGTATGCTCGAGGACCCTGCCTTCACATGCCCCGAGGATGTCTACAGCTACTCGGTATCACCTTTGGCTGCCCCTGACCGCGAGACAATACTCGAGATTCACTTCCAAGACGGAATTGCGATCAAGGTGCGCAACGTGACGGATCTTTCGAATGTTGTGGAAAAAACCGATCCACTCGAGTTGTTCACCTATCTGTGCGAAGTCGGTAGCGCAAATGCCATCGGCCGAGTGGACATGGTCGAGAACCGGTTCGTAGGGGTGAAGTCGCGGGGAGTGTACGAGACGCCAGGTGGTACCATCCTGAGGGCCGCCCATATGGATCTCGAAGCAATCGCTATGGACCGCGAGGTCATGCGACTCAGAAACATGCTGAACCCGAAGATGGCCGAGCTCATGTACAACGGCTTCTGGTTCAGCCCGGAGATGGACTTCCTGATGGCCGCCGTGGCCAAGAGCCAGGAGTGGATCGATGGTATAGTGACGTTGTCCTTGTACAAAGGAAACGTTACTCCACTGGCTCGCACGAGTCCTACATCTCTGTACAATCAGGATCTGTCGAGCATGGACATCGAGGGTGGTTTCGACCAACGCGACTCGTTTGGGTTCATAAACGTCAACGCTATCAGACTGAAGGCACATGCGGCAATTGTGAACCAACGGCGGCGCGCTCGACAGAAGGACGAGTAGCAACGGGAAGGCAGAGAGAACATGGGCGAGAAGCTCTGGGAAAAGAGCGACGACACAGGTCACCAGAACAAACAGGTCGAGGCCTTTACAGTCGGGAACGATCACCTGATAGATCGTCTTATCCTGGCCGACGACTGCTGGGCAAGTATAGCTCACGCGGCAGCTCTCGAGCGGGCAGGGATTCTATCTGCCGAAGAACTGGGTCTACTCCAGCAGGGCCTACTGAACCTAATCGACTCTCATGAACAACACGGCATTGTCATTGAACGACCTCAGGAAGACTGCCACACAGCGATTGAGGCGGCGCTCACAGAGGCACTAGGTGACATCGGTAAGAAGATTCACACTGGCCGTTCGCGAAACGATCAGGTTCTCACCGCCATCCGTCTATTCACAAAACGACGTCTGCTCGACGTGTGCGGAGAGATTGGTGCTGTCGCGTCGCAGCTACTCGAACGCGCTAGGGCTGGCCTTCGCATCCCGATGCGCGGTTACAGCCACACACAACCGGCAATGCCAACCACGGTAGCGGTGTGGCTGGGCGGCTTCGTGGAGTTGCTGCTCAATGACGCCTCGGTCGTCGGCGCCGCGTTCGATCTCAACGACCGCTCACCGCTGGGCGCCGCCGCCGGATTCGGAACCACGATCCCGATCGACCGAGAATTCACACGAAAGATCTTGGGGTTTGGCGGGCTGCAGGTAAATGCCCTATCGTGCCAAACCAGCCGCGGCAAGGTGGAAGGGACAGTCGTACACGCCCTCCTGAACGTACAGGAGACTCTGGATGCGCTTGCGAGAGACATGATCCTCTATTCCACCGACGAATTCGGGTTCATTTCTCTACCACGTGATCTGACAACTGGCTCGAGCATAATGCCGCAAAAACGGAACCCAGACGTGCTCGAACTCGTGCGGGGCAAGACGGGAGTCATTGTGGGCGCAGGTTCTCAGTTGCGAGCGGCGGGATCGGGATTGACATCCGGATACCATCGCGACTATCAACTACTCAAGGAGCCATTGATAACTGCGCTGGGCACTGTTGAGGCCTGTCTGCAAATCATGTCCCGAGTTGTGGCTAACGTGGAGTTCAATGAGGTGGCAATGAAGGCTTCGTGCACTAAGGAGATCTATGCTGCCGACATGGCGTCGGAAAAGGCCCAGCAGGGGGTTCCCTTCAGAGATGCCTACCGAGCCGCAATGACAGACCTCGCGGATCTCAAGGTTGACAACTCATTCATTGATTCGCGGATTGATGCCTACAAGACAATCGGGTCGATGGGCAACCCATGCCTCGAGCGGTACGAGCAACCGCTCGCTGAGTTCGCCAGCTGGGTAGAAGATCAGCGGGAGGCACTCGGCAGCACGTATTCGCGGCTGCGCGAGTCGATCACGTTCTGATCAGCTTGTTCTGAGCGTTCCAGCGCCCCTATTCGCTATCAGGGCAACTCCGTCATGTAGATGTTCCTGAAGTAGACTGGGCTGCGATCGTCGTGATTCTGCAGACCGATGTATCCACGTTCCGCGAAATCTTCCACCTTGCCACGCGGCTCCGCCTCCCAGTCAATCACCTGAATTCCATTCACCTCAACCTCGATGTGACCACCCACGAACGCGATCTTCATCTGATTCCACTCACCTGATGGGTTGCCGGCACGTTCACTGGGTGCTTCGGCATCGTAGACAGCACCAGTGTGATGAACTCCCTCGCCCGCGTCGCCGATCTGAATCTCGAAGCTGTGGTAGATGTAGTCGTTGCTCGCGGGAACACCCGGGACCCGTACAAAGACGCCGGAATTGGTGCGCTCGTCCGCACACCTGTATTCGAGCTCCAGTACGAAGTCTCCATACTCTTTAGCATACCAGAACAGTCCCATTCCGCCGTGAGACGTGAGCACACCCGTCTCCGAATCGAGAGCGAAGTATCCTGGGCCGTAGTGGTTCCAACCGTGCGTGGAGTACCTGCCGTTGCGGGATCTCAGAATCTGTTCACGTTCTCCGCTCTGCATACTCTCTGCCGTATCCTGCGCGAAGACATATGAACCGATCAGCAGCACCTGGGTCGCCAGAAGCGCGGCTACGGATCTTCTCATCCTACCTCCATCACTTCGACGTTGGATGTCGAACCTTCTATATTCAACGTCCTTTTGGGTTCCACTCGCCCTTCGCCACGGCCTACCTTGGCCTCCTGCAGCATTTGCCGCATGTTCATCACAGCCATACGTTCTCCTCAGTATCGGTCACACCTCAGCTCCCCACGCGCTACGACTGTGTGGGAGCCTGCGCGCGTCTAAACACCACGCCCATCAGCAGTCCGACCACACACAAGACACCCGCTACCACGACCGCGATCGGCATGGCCTGCTGGATGGACCCCGTCTCACTGGCCTTACCGATCACATACGGCAGGAACGTGGGCCCCAGGAAGCCGACCGCGAAGATCACCCCAAACACACTGCCGTAGACACCGGGTTCGAATTTGGAAAACGTCACGCCGACAACGGTCGGGAACACGGGGGCAAAGACCAGCCCTGTCACGCATACGGCCACCATGGCCAGGACAGGACTGGCAGCCACACTCATGACACCAATCGTCACCACCGATAGCGCCGCCATGGCCACGATGACCTTTGTCCCGATGGCGGTGAGGTTCTTGATCGCGGAGGTGCCGAATCTGCCTAGCGCCATGGCCAGGGCAAAGCCGGTCAGTACGAGGCCGGCGTTGCGCGCAATCCGGGCCTCGTCGCCCCCGGCCTCTTCGAACAGTTCCACCATCAACAGGCGGATCCAGGTGTTCATGGTGAACTCCAGCCCGATGTAGCAGATCAGGGCCAGCGCCGCGATCAGCACCACGGGATTGCGCAGCAGGCCGAGCGCGCGCGACAGTTCAAAGCCCGTGGAGGCCTGCGGATAGGTCGGTAGCAGGGCAAACAGCGTGAAGCCCAGCACGATGATGGCGATCAGCGACATGGTCGCTTCGTAGCTCATGCCTACATCGGCCTGCAAGACCCCGATCAACAGCGGCGGCAGTGCGACGCCCAGCCCAAAGAAGGCGTTGCCAAAATTGCTGGCTCGCGCCGGCTCCTTGCCTCCAAACAGCACCACGGGCAGCAGTGTGTTACCCACAGTATTGCAGCAGATGGCTCCCACACCGAGCAGCATGGCTGCCAGCACTGCCAGGGGGTAACTGCCCGCATAGGCCAACAGAAAGATGCTCGCGCCGGCCACCACAAAGCCGGCGATAGCCAGGGGCTTGTGCCCCAGCCGATCCACCAAGGGGCCGGCCGTCAACTGGGTCACGATGCAGGTCAATGAGAACAGCAGCACCATGATCCCGATCTGCCCCTCGACAAGCCCGAGCTTTGCCATGAGTTCCACAGAAGCAGCCCCGATCATCACAAAGCATACCGCCAGTGTGAACACGGCCATGATAGCCACTATTGAGGTCATGTTTTTCATCGTACTCCCCTGTCATTGCGGCGCGGCCCGGATGGGGTCGCCTCTGAACGTTGGGTGTTGAACGCGGGCCTTCCTATGGCCGCCACTCGCCCTTCGCCACCGCCGGCACGAACGTATCCAGATCCGGCGGCGGGAACGTAATCGTCTTCTCCTGTTCTGCACTCATGTAGGCTGTCATCAGCAACTCGGTGACCGCCACTCCATCGCTGAAGTTCTCAGACGGGCGCGTGCCTGCGAGAAAGGACTGTACCATGTGTCGGTCCTCGCCGATATAGCCGTACTCAGCCTCTTCGTCGCTGACCACCGGCATGAGACCCATCTCCGCATTCTGCTTTTCCACGATGTCTTCACCGGCATCGCCCGTAACCTCCCGGCTGAAGAAGACCTTCGGACCTGCATCCAGTGTGTTCACAGACAGCGAGTATTCCGGCCCCAGCAGCTCCATGCTGAGCCTGAGGCCAGCTCCGACGAAGCACCAGGAAGTGGTTGCTTCGACGACGCGCTCGTTCCCGTCACTATCTCGGTACTCGACCAGAGTGCGGGCGAAATCCTCGGCCGGACTGTTGCGGTAGTCGGTCTTCCCACCGCTGTTAGCGGCAAGTCGATCGGCGTAGTGAGGCTGCTGCCATTTCAGGCAAGACGTATGGGCAGAAACCTTGACCGGTGTCAGCGTATCTCGGACCGCACCGGGCGCTGTCAGCAGGAATCGCGCAACCTCCACAGAGTGGCACATCATGTCGTTCAACACGCCACCACCCTGCAACTCGCCCTGCCAGAACCACGGCATGTGCGGGCCGCTGTGCTCTTCCGCAGCCCGCGCTAGGTAAGGCGGTCCTGTGAGTGCGGCGCCCCGGCTCCACAACAGGTCCTTACCCCGTACGATGGCGGGTGAGAATAGCTGGTTCTCGAGATAGCCGTCCAGCAAGCCGACCTTCTCCACCAGTTCCAACATGCGGCGTGCCTCAGCGGCGTTTCGACCGAGCGGCTTCTCGCACGCCACGCCTACAAGCTCCCCTTTGCCCGCTTCGATCGCGTCGGCTATCTCTTCCATGACCTCAATACGGGCGAAGTTCGGCGCGCAGATCCATAGGGCGTGGATGGCCGGGTCTGCGACCATATCGGTGATGGATTCGTAGACCTTTGCCTGTCCGACTCCGATTTGTCGGATCAGTGCCACTGCCTCCTCAGCCGTATTGTCGTCCGGCCGGCCCACGACGCCAAGGATATCTGCATCGCGTACCGCAACCCATGAGCGGATGTGGAACTTCCCGACAAAACCACCGCCGATCATCCCAACGCCCAGTCGCTTTGTTGCCATAATCAGACCAGCCTTTCCTGTGCACGTGTGCAGCCGTTCAATTCCCTATCCTGCAGCTACTCTCACGTGGGGCAGCCGCGTGAGTACGTAAGCCTGCCCCACAGCATCACCGGCTCTGACCTCTGTGAGTCGCTTCCGGAACCGCCTTCTCCCTGAGGACAAACGACTGCGTTACCGCACATGACGCGGCCTCCTCGTCCGCGGCTTCCCCCGAGGCCCCCTAGGAGGTGCAACACCCCCAGCACCTTCTCGGTCGAGAAGTAGCGATCGGCCACCAGACCGAGGAAGAACGGCGCAACGATGGCCGCGATCGGACTCACGGTGAAGGGCCAGTGCGTCAGGTCACCCATGCCTTCGGACGTCATGTACACGGCGATAGATGTGTACCAGGCCCCCAGATGAAGAACTGGAGGAACATCCTGATCATGAGTCGGACCGTCTTGTGCACGGACGCTGCTCCTTTGGGCGGGTGAACGGATGAGCGGGTAGGAGGGCAGGCGGCAGGACACTTGAAAGCGACCCAACCGCCTTCCCACTTCACTGTCCGTCGTTACACAATTCTGCGCTGGACCGGATCCCACTCAACCTTGCGGTCCTCGAGGTACGATTTGGTTGCCATGTGGCAGGTCATGGCTTCCTCGAATCCGCGATCGATGTTGCAGCTCGTATCGCCACCGTTGCGAATAACATCCAGCCACTCATCAATCAACAAGTGGTAGGCCGAGACGCGGCGACCGCCACGGTACGTGTACAAGAGACCGCGCGTGACGAAATACTCCGCCGTGGCCGAAGTGACCGCATCGATCCCCTTGAACCCCGGGCGGTAGGTGAACATCGGCCGAGATGGGTCGATGATCCTGTCATCGATCTTCTGCGCGTAGCGCGTCGAATTGCCGTCGGCCGTTACCGAGAGGGTACCGCTCACTGCCATGGTAGCATCGTGGCCCATGAACTTGAGGCCGCGGTAGTTGCCGTTGGCC
>JBDGYW010000312.1:0-7499 GCA_039588935.1 Gemmatimonadota bacterium
AGGGTGATCGAGAAAAAGGAGCGGTGGGAGTTGGCCCCTAGGGGTGCTTCGGCATGTCCGGAATGCTGTGGCGCAATTGGCAACGACGTGGGTCGCGTGCTTTATGGCAACTACGTGCCGCAGACTTGGGAGAAGGAACAGTACGATTGGTCGGCGGCAGCTCTTGAGGCACTTGGTTGGCGGAAAGGTCTACCGCTACCGCATACGTGGCGCGTACAACGAGTATCGGAGCGCGCCAAGGAGACAGCTCGATGAGCGCTGAGGCAATTACGCCGCTCAACGGTCACATCATCGTGACGATGATTCGTGGCAACGACGACTACGAGGAGGGCACGGTTACCAGGGTGGGATATGGCGAGATATCCCCAATGGGCGTACCGGGCACGGTGGTAGTCGGTGATGGCGACTGGGTCATTTGGCGTAAGGGTGATGCGAAACCAGTCATTCAGCTCACCGGTCCCGTGTGTATTGACGGCCACGAGGCAAAGATGATCCACCAATCACGGATCGTTGGTAGTCGTGGCGCGACGGCATTCTTTCGGTGCGGTCCTCACAATGCCTATCCGCAGGGGACCTACTGGGACAAGGAGCTTCAGCGGTACGTCGAGCCCGGCGATGGCTCCCATGCGTTCCGCGAAGACGTGGTCGCCGAACCCTCCGGTGTGGAGCCACCTAAAGAGGGCGAGCGTCGGTGTTTCATCGACGAATTCTGTGCTGAGCATTTTACTGACGGTACGGAAGCTGAAGATGGAAAAACGGCACGAGCAGTGTGCGATCTGATACACGCAGCGGAAAGAGCGTGGCTCGACGCGGGTCCAGGGGCCACGCGGCTTATCCCAGGAAGTTTGGCGGACGTGTACAACCAACACCAATGTGAGCTGCAAGAGCTACGGAAACGCCTATGTGGGGACCAAAATGAAGATTGTTGAACCAAGCTACGAGATCATTTCTTGTCCCGACGGCGAAGCGTGTCTTGCCAAGCTCGAACGCATCTGCCGGTTGGCCTACAAGAGCGAGGACAAGATCGATGATGGCCGGGAAAGATGTGGCCGATGCGGCGGTAGGGGCAGAGACTACGGCGAGAACCTGGTTCATGGAGTAGTTTGCAAAACCTGCAGCGGGAAAGGTTGGGTGCAGGCCCGAGAGCCCTCTAGCCACAAGCTCCTGCGTACTATCCTGAAGACGAATCGACGCAAGCAGTTGGTGGACAAGCTCATGGTCGAGGCTTTTGGCGAGGCGGACGACTCGTGGCAAGGCCTCATGCTGGAGGAACCAGAGGAAGCACAACGGTTTCTACGCGAGGTCGTCGATTTCGTCATGGACGACCTGCGCGACGACCCGCCCCACGAGTCTGTCATCGAGCACGAGAGCATCACGGTACTGCTCACCTCCAACCGTGGCTTCACCCATGAGCTCGTGCGCCACCGCATCGGCGTGGCCTACACCCAAGAGAGCACTCGGTACTGTAACTATGCCAAGGGCAAGTTCGGTTCGAGTATCACCGTAACTGGTCGGACCGAGGAAGAGATGGAGAAGTCTGCGAGGGCGCTCGACGATTGGCTTCATGGTCTGAAGGCTTTGGAAAAGGTCTACATGTCGCTAGTGGAGGAGGGGGTCAAGCCTCAGATTGCCCGCGACGTCCTACCTCAAGTGCTCAAGGCCGAGATCGTCTGCACTGCCAACTTGAGAGCGTGGCGGCACATCTTCAGGCTGCGCTGCAGCCCCCGAGCTCACCCCGACATGCGTGGGCTGATGATCCCGCTGCGCGACGAGTTTCGGGCGCGCATCCCCATCATTTTCGACGAGGCGTGAGCTCGGTGTTTGTCCACGACGTGTTGCGTCAGCGCTTGCTCGAACGGGCAGGGGTTTTCTCCCAGACGAGACCGATGGCTCGTTCCGTCGAGGAGCTGTACGTGTCGGAGTGGTGCACCGAATTCGAGCAGTACATGCGCAACCGTCTCGTGATGGGAGCGTTGCGTTATGGACTACTGAGGTCTGGTCGGGATTACGACAACGTCAGGTCAGCTATTGAGCACCTAAAAGACTACGCGAGAACCGGCAACCAGGAGCACCTCGTCGACGCGGCCAACCTATGTCTGGTGGAGTTCGTGCGCGAGAGTTGCCACCCGCAGCCCTTTTTCCGCAGCATCGACGACGGGCGCCACACGAGGAGGATCGGACGATGAAAACAGCAGAGGAGTTGGCCGAAGAACTGAAGCAGTATGGGGCACTCTTTTTGGCCAAAGCGGTGCTCATCAATTGGCGCAAAGAAGGCGCTCCAGGGGCCTACGGCTTCTGCTACTACGAGATACCGGGGACCGACCACGACTGCGTGATGAGTTCCTACGCTCCGGCTGGGAAGCCGGCCTATCCGGAACAGAAGAAGGTGTGAGATGGTCGAGAACGAGCGACAGAAAACCCTCGGTGACGACGCGGGTCGCATTAGAATGTGCGCCTGCGGACAACCGTACCTGCCGACCGCTGGACTGTACGGCACTACGGAGCGGACTGAGTGTCACGCTTGCACGTTGCGCAAGATGCTGCGCCGAGCCGAATCTGAGCGTGACGCAGCCACCACGCGGGCGGAAGCGGCGGAGGCCGATGTTCGTTTCGCTGTCATGCGGGCCGAGGCAGCCGAGCGGGAATTGGAGCGAGTATTCGACACGCCCGGGGAGAAGGTTGCCGCCGCGGCAATCCAGCGACTGGACCGCGCCCACGCCACCCTGGGCCGGTTGGAAAAGCGGCTGCGGGTGGCGCGGCAGGAAATAGCCGAGCTGCGCGAAGCGGCAGAGAAAAAGCGATGACCCCACCGGAGTACGACGCGCTTTCTTTTGCAGCCCACTGGGAAAACGTAATTGGCCCCGGAGGCCTGTTGACCAATCGTGTCATCCGCAAACGGGACGCCGAGCGATGTGTTCGACGTGGTTGGCTCGTGAGCCAACAATTGCGCGTATGCGACGGGGACGGCTGTGCGCTGGAGCCAGAGCGTTACAGGCTTGGGTACGTGCTCACGGATGCCGGCCGCCGCGCGTTTGCGGACGAGGAGCGACGGATGGCAGGAAGAAAGCTGACTCTCGTTTAGGTGGGCATCACTCCTGTTGAAACGCCCACCAGACGAGCAGGGCGCCGAGGCCGACGCCGGCGACTGCCGCTATAGGCCCTGTAAGCGTCGACTTGCGTGGTGACGGTACCAGTGGATCGCTGGTGTCCTGGGAGCTGCCCACGTCATCCGTGATGGGCAACCCCGTATCCGCCGACCCCGGTGCGAGCGACTTGGTGGCGGTCTGGTGACCGAACAGGCTGCCCGGGATGGTGCCGCCCGGGAAGAGGCCGGGGAGCAGCCCCGGGAGCACTTGGGGTAGCTGCTGCATCCACTGGCCCCACATCTGGGGAAGCAGCTCACCCATCATCGTCATCATCGCCGACATGTCGATCTCGCCGGTCACGAGCATGTTGCGTATCGAAGTGCCTCGTCCGGGGGCCCAGATGATGGCAGCGTCCTCGACGATGGCGTCGGCGGCTTGCCGCAGGTCTCGCGCTGCGCCGATTTGACCGAGGATGTCCTGGGTGGGCGTGCGCAGCTGGATGCCGATGAGGAAGGTACGGTCTGCAAACAGCGAGCCCGAGGCCGCGGCGGCTTGTTCGAGCTGAGTGGGTAGCCCCTCGGGGTGGATCTTACGAAACAGCGACAGCATCTCCGAGCCCGTCATGGGCACGTACGTGGTGCGCGTCCTCATCTCGGCGCAGGCATCCGCTCCCGACGTGAGCTGCCCACGCTGCTCGGAGCCTTCCCAGGTCGAGTACGACCAATAGTCGCCGACCATGGGGCAGGCGGCCCAGGGCGGCCGCTCGGTGCACAGTAGGGCGGTGCTCTGTAGGTCGTACAGGGCGCGAGCCTTGCTGGCTGGGTCGAGACCCGTGTACCAGTGGCCCAGGCACTGGTAGGCCCCTACGGACACCGCAGGAGCGGGTCCAAAGATGGAGCTCGACCAGTTCGGGCAAGCCGTTTGGAGCTGGATGGCTTGCGTCAGCACCCGCGCGTCGTAGTCTACGGTTGCGCTGTACAGTCCGGAGCGACGGCTGCCGCCGGTGGCCAGCGCTTCTTGAACGACGGACCACTCGTACGCGGTGTAAGGACGGGGCTGGGGCAATCGGAACGGTGCACAGTCGACAACCTGTTGCAGGCTCATGCCCACAGTGTAGGCCCAGGCGCCGCAAGGGGGCAAGCGGCTTGGCGGTGGGGCGGACTCGTGGTATTGCTGTGGAACCACCGTGACCTTCTCCTTTCCCCCCCAAGGTGGGCTGGCCTCGGTGGTTTTTTTTGTGGTAGCCTGGACACGGCGTCGTCCGCGGAACGACTGGCAGGTATTGACCCGGGCGGCGCCATTTTGGAGGACACATGGCCACAGCAAATCCCCGTGGACGCAAGAGCACCGGCTTCACTCCCTTGGACATCGGCGCAATCAAGAACGCGTTGCGCGTCTGTGCGCTCATCGAGAAGAGCCGCAAGCGTGGCGTCACCGCGAAGATGCGTCGCGAAGCCACCTACGCTGCCGATGGCCTCGACGCGCTGCTCAAGTCTGGGTGGCAGAGCTTGGTCAAGTAGATGCCCAAGTGGCGTCGTATGTCGAGACCGGGCCAACCGGGTCTTTACGAGTGGGGCGACTACGAGGTCCTACACGACGATGGTCAGTGGGAGGTGTGGGGGCACGCTGACCACGCGCTACAGAAAACGCGCACCTTGGCGGCAGCGAAGGCGTGGGCCGAACACGATGCGTGGGAAGCAGAGCAGCTCCGCTTCGGTACCGACCCCTGGGTTACGGGATCGCTGTTGATGTGGGACGCGTTCGTTGAGGTGGCACATCAGGCAGCTGACGGCGAGCGGTGGCCTTCGCTAATTATTGTCAAAGGCCATGACGACCTACACCTAGGCGGAATTGATTTCGCGGCGCAGGTAGAGGGTGACCCGGTGAGCCCCGACCGATTTTACCTTGGGCGTGACTGGGACGTCGTACGCGGTGCTCGATTTTACCGCTCGCTGAACGATGCCGTCGTTGCTGGATTGCTGGAGCGTTCTGCGGTCGAGGTCCATGGGACCGAGCTTCGTTTCCCGGGTGAGATAAGGAAGGGCAAGCTGCGGCTGAAGGTGCGAAGCTTTTTCGACAACGAGGACTACGGCTTTGTCGACGGCACTGTTAAGAGGATGTTCTACGACATGCTGCGCGAGCATGCTCCGCCAGAGCCGGAAGAGCGGTTGGAGATCTGATGCCGAGCGGACGAGTAGAGGCAAAAACGGCGCGCTGGATCGGCACCAGCAACGCCATCACGGCTTTCGAGACCGCTGGCGACTTTAACGACCTCGACGATGCCATCATGTCCTACGAGGCCAACATGTTCGACGATGAACGTTGGAGCGAGATTGGTGTCGACACTTGCGATCCCAATCGTCGCAGCCTAGACCTAATGGATGCTGCGGCCGAAGCGTTCGAGGCCACCGTCGCGGAGATGAGAGCCGCAGAAGCCAAGCGCAACAGCGGGCGCTGTCCGCTGCGCTCGAAGCTCTACGGCGGCATCCGCTCGGGCGGTGGTTACGGTCCGACCACCGAGTTTGAGATTGGCGCGCAGGTCATCGCGGAGGCGGCGCATTGCATCCTCGGATCGCTCGGCCGGCACCTGGGTCATGGAGACGATTGGGCGGGGATGAAGCGAGTGGAGCGGGGCCATCTCCACGAGGAGCTCGGCATCATCAAGGATGCTATCACCGAGTACTCGCGTACCCTCTACGCCGAGCGTCTCGAACACCCCACGCGGTACGTCCGGCGCGAACACCACGCCGACGCCATCGAGCACGCTGACACGACAGTGGCGCACATCCGCGAGGTCTCGCCCAAGCTCGAACGTCGCGCTCGTGAGCTCGGTCTCAGGGTGGCCGACGACGCGAGCATTCCGCGCGACGTGCGCCATGTAGCTGTTGCAGCGTACGCTGTGCTCGTGCAGCTGGCCAAGGCCATGGTTGCAGCAGTTCAGGACTATCCGGAGTACGTCTCAAACCCCTACCGTTCCGACCGTTTGCGACGGGCCGTGTGGCACCTCGGCGAGTACCTCGAAGAAATGTACACATAGTGTGCATCTATCTGGTACCATCGCCTTGCGTCGGTCGGGTTCTCACAACGGGCGGGCCCCAGGTGTGAGACGTGGGATACCCAGAACCGTCCGGCCGGCGCGTTTTCAACGGAGGGACCATGCCACTAACAGTGCGAGTTGAAGGGCCCGATGCTGAAGCGATCACCAAACGCTTCAAGGAAGCTTGTGTCCAAGGTTCCCGACAATGCGCAGAAGCCCATGGTTGGCTACCCGCAGAACGAGCAGTCGGCGCGCTGGCCTTTTCGGAAGGTTTCCTGGCTGGCGTCGAATGGGTGGCCACAGAACAGAAACGCTGACAACGGAGAACAAGGGGCGTGGGACCCTTGAGCCAGTGGCTCGAAAAAATGTACGAATAGGTTTGCACCGTCCCCACAGAGCTGCTATGTCTACATGCAGACGTTGAGGAAACGTCGACCCCGAGGAGGAAACATGAGCGCTACCACCCTTTACGACGTCACCGGGTATGTCGAGCCAGAGATTCTACGCGAACGAACCACTACCACCCACGTCAACGACACTGCCGGCGACCGTCGTGAGATCGGTCTGTGCTGGGGTAACGTTGGCCAGGGCTATAACGTGTACGTTCAAGCCCAGGTGGCCGCTACCTGTGAAATCCAGGCCGTCGACTTGGTCGCCGCCGCTTTGCGCCGCCTCGTCAAGTCCAACGTCGAGCTCGATGCGGACGACTCTTTGAGCGCCGAGCCGGCCGACGCTGACTGCGGATACTAGGTAGTGAGGGATGTAATGACTAAACCGTGTGAAAGATGTGGTAAAACCGAAGGCCCTGGCACGCGTCGGCACCGGTGCGACCGCTGCAACCGGTTGGTGTGCCACCGGTGCCAGACCAGTGGCGGGCGGGGGCAGGGGCAGGGCTCAACGCGCTGGTGTGAATGTCACGACTGCCAACGCGAGCGGGACAACGAAGTGCGGGCGATGAAGTGGACGAAGACCAGTGGACCTCACGAGTACTCGGTCTACGAGATGGGTCCGTGGGCCATTCGGCAGATGGATGCCACCGCTCGCGGCCGTTACGTCTGGTTGATCGAGCGCGACGGTGAGCCCGTGCGGCAAGCTAGCCGCTACGGTGCACGCCTCGTGGCCGGCGCTTCCCTGCTCGACCCCGAGGAGGATGAGATGGGAAAGATGAATGCACACGATTGGGTCCGTACCGATGCATACGGTTGTGTAGAAGACGTCGCTCGGCTTGGTGTGGAGGGTGCCACCAGGTACAACTGCGAGCTAGCTATGGAGCAGGGCCACGACATCGACCATGCCGAAATGCGCGACGCGTTGTTGACGCTGCGGAACGAGTGGCGGTCCTAGGCCATGCCCACGAAGAAGACGAAGATGGGCAA
>JBDGYW010000313.1:0-10510 GCA_039588935.1 Gemmatimonadota bacterium
CGAGACAAATGTCTCTGGCACGCGTCCCGGCACTTGTCCTTCACCGAGATCAGCAATCGTAATGCTGGGGGATCCTTGCTTCGGCTTATGCCCGGTTACAGCAAGCGTGATGTACTGAGCCTGCTCAAGCTGCCGCTCGGGGGTCCAACTCTGGACGGTGCCACCGATCTCTCCAATCGGTTCAGCATTTCGCTCTATGTACTGGGCAACTGCATGTCGAAGTTGTGGTGGCGCATTAGGGCCAGAGGGCTCCGTGCCGCGAACAAGGCACTCATTCATGAGGCGTGCGTCGACTGAATTGACAACCTTTTCTACGAGTGCCGCTTCTGGCCGGCTCTGTTGATTCCCAATGGTTGCGAAATTTCCGTCCCTGTCACCGTAGAGACGCCACGCTACAGAATCATCCCAGAAACCAGCGGTCTGAAGAAGATGAACAACGTCGTCCTCAGTGTCCGATTTGAGAAGCGAAAGTGCAAGACCCTGGATCTCGTCGTTTGTCATTGTTGTCATCCATCCGTTAACGTGTCGAAACAGACTCCCACAACCCCTCAAGACGCACCGTATCCAGCTCGCCGCCGTCCACCATGTAGCCATCCTTACCTTTCTTCACGACCACCTTGATATCCCTTAACCAGGCGAGGGCCAGGTAGGCCTGGTAGGACGGAACCTCCGACTCGTCAGCTCCCTGCACTGGCAGGACATCGTCCATCGAGAACAAACTTCCGTTTTCGCCACACTTAGCGACCGCAAAGGCAACCGAGAAGACCGCCTCCTTTGACGCTCTGTGCTCATACTCACGTCGGTCCTTTTTCGACCAGCCCACCTTTACTAGTCTGTCTCCGTCACGTTCAAAGCGTGGATATGCTCTCGTCCTCCGCCGACGGGGCTCGCCTTCGCCAAACGATTGATTGCCACGGTTGTTGACCGCACTGGCTTCATTGATCTGCGAGGACGGTGAGCAGGAGTCGCATGTCACCGTTTCCTGCCGCGCATGCGAATGCCGTGTGGTATCGGCTATCACGGCAGCAAGCGCTTCGGCGGCTCGTGCGACTCTGGTGACGTCCCCATAGCTACCCTCTGCGGCGGCATGCTTGAGAAGTTCTCTTAGCTCGCTTTCGGCTTCCGTCAACACCTTCACAGCTTTGTCGATGCGTTCCATGACCCACTCCATTGTATGCACCTGTAGCTTACTGCTAACATACGAATATGTCAAGCGATGAGCTCTGTACCATATATGTATATTCCCTGTATGATCTGTAAGTGCATGATTTGATGAGAGTTACAGCTTGACTTAGCGAATCTGAAGGGCAGCCCAGCGCAGCGGGTTTGAGATGACCAACGACATGTCTCACTACAATGACTGAGCAACTGTCTTCTTTGACGGTCTCCACGGGCTGGTGCAGCTAGCAGTGCATATGAACTCGACCGAAGGATCTAGGGAGCCATTTCGTGGTTCACATTTTCAGCTGATTGTGGCACTGCTACTGTTCGCCACAACAACCGCTCCTGCGACGAGCGAACTGATTGTCAACGGTGGTGCCACCATGCTCCTGCCTTCGCTATCGCTATCCCGATCAACCCTGGGATGCAGAACACGAGCGTGAGGCGAGGATCTTCGACCAAGCCGAACAGCAGCCCGGCCAGCATCGCGAGCACCGACCACAACTGCAGTCCTTTCCACTTCTTGCCGGTGAGTTCCACGGTCTGCGTCGGCGGGCGTTGCTCCGGAGTTTTGTCGGTGGGAGCAGTCATCGGAAAGGCGCACGCGGGGCAGGCTACCGCGCTGTCGGAGACCTCGTGACCGCACTCGGGACAGTCGATGAGAGCCATTGAGCCACCACCTGTGCAGGAGTTGTGGGATTAGTTCCAGTCTTCGGAAGAAATTTCCAGGTGGCTAAACGCACAATCATGGACGGCAGAGCACAGGGACTCCTTTTGGGCTAGGAGCGGGTCCTTCGTTGGGCGAGAAGAACATGGCATACACCACGAGCCCACGCCCGCTACTACGCCTTCTCGGCCTCCGTGAGAAGTTCACCAGCGGCGAGACCCAGCTCCCGCGCGATCCTCTCGATGTTCTTGAGAGAGATGTTCGTCTCGCCACGCTCGACGGTTCCCATGTACGTGCGGTGAACTTCGCACTCGTCTGCGAACGACTCCTGAGAGTAGCCAGCCTCCAAACGCAGGCGGCGGATCGTGCGGCCGAGCTGTTGCTGCAATGCGGTCATAGGTGGGAAGACTGCACCCGCCCCCGCCTTTGACTCTACAGTTTATACATAGACACTCTTTACATAGAGTTGGGTTCTTCCTACTGTAGCGCGTGCAAGCGTTTGACCGCCTCGCCATCTACTGCGCCGACATCGGGTCAATACCCGCCGGGAATTTCGGGTGGGCATACAGGCCTAGTGGACCGAATTCACTGACCAAAGCTGGCGGCAAGGACATTCGCGAACTGGTAGCAGCGGTCGCAGCGGACCTTGGCAACGGGCAGTCGGTGGCCCTTGGCCTCGAGTGTCCATTGTTCGTCCCCGTCCGTGGGGAGCCCAAGTGGCTGACAAGTGCCCGAGACGGAGAAGGAAGCAGACCCTGGAGCGCAGGTGCAGGAGCCAGCGTGCTGGCCACAGGCTTAACCGAGTCTGTGTGGATTCTCAGGGAACTCCGCCAACAGGCCCCCGCAGTTGTAAGCGCCTTTCTTGACTGGGAGACGTTCCGCGAGGTCGAATCCGGCCTGTTCCTGTGGGAGGCCTTCGTCTCGGCCCATGCCAAGGGAGACTCACACACAGAGGATGCCGAGATCGCGGTCGACTGTTTCGTGGCTAGCCTTCACGACATCCCCGCCGCGAACGCCATCAACGAGCCGCGTGTCCACTCGCTCATCGGGGCTGCACTCCTCAGAACCGGCTGGAGCACGGACCTCAGCTTGCTTGAGACACCTTGCGTGGTGATCAAGGCATGAGAGAGTACATCGCCTTGCCCCTTCCTTTGACATCCGTGGATTTCGCGGCGCTCAGGGAGTATCTGGATGGGTATCTGACCCTTTGAGGCCACGGAGGGCAAGGGAGAAAGCTGTCGTTCCGAAGCACATTTGAAGCACATCGGCCCGAGAGCCCCCGTACGACGGGGCTTCCGAGGGGGACAGAGGATTGTTAGTCCTCGGTACGCTCCTGCGGCCAGTACGCACGACAGCAGGCGGTAGCCGCTCAGGTTTGCTGCGTGGAATCGAATCGCGGAGTTAGTACTGCTGCGGTAGATTCATCCGCCTCAACAAATCCTGAAACCGCGGGTGTTCTCGCACGAAGTCAAGCGATGGGTCCACCACAACATAGGGCATCTTGGGGCCGTGTTCCTCGTACGCGCGCTCGAGCCACTCAAGGGTGCGCTCCGCATCCCGCGCCCAGGCGTACCATTCTGCCACTTCAATTGCCGCGGCCGGCCGGGCCGCCAGGATCTCGGCAACGCGGCGACACGCGGCACGATAGCCGCCCTCCGCATAACCCTGGTCGAGGCCATCGAGGACTTCTGAGTCCTGATCTTCAGCCCACAGCTTGCGAAGCTCCGCGAATGCCTCCGCCTGCGCTCCGTTGAGGTCGAGGGCGTACCAGAAGCCTCCAAATGGGTTGCCCAGCTCGCGTGCCCTACCGCAACAGTGCGATGGCTGCTTCCAGCTGCAGGTCTCTCCCTGCCTCGACGTCCGCCTCGGTCTGTTCGACGCGAACATCAGGTGGTACTCCGAGCCACTCCCACGGCAACCCGTCATAGCGGCGCAAGTCGGTCGTGCCGATGTGGATCCGCTTGCCGCTCGGCAAACGCTGAGATTCCTCCTCGTGCGAACCCGCCGACCCGCCTCCCGTCGTATCTCCGAGCGCGATGACATTCGGCAGCTGCTTCATGACCTCCGTGAACAACTCACCGGCGCTGAAGGTGGAACCGTTAATCATCACGACTACGGGGTTGGTATATGCGAACGGACCTTGGGGCGTGAATGGGGACAGGTCGATGCGGTTTCCCAACAGGTAGAGCTCCGGCTTCTCGAGCTGTGCTGTGAGGAACCGCGATACAACCGCCTCGACTTGGTCGTAGCCGCCGCCTTTTCGGTGGCGGACATCGAGGATCAGACCCTGGCTGTTACGCAAGTACTCCAGCACCGCGGGGAATTCACTTGAGAGATAGTCCTCGTGGAAGTCGCCCAGCACAGCATAGCCGATGTTGTCCGGCAGTATCCCGTACTCGATCTTGCCGTTGGGCGAGAGTTGCAGTTCGTCATCGAAGTACCGTCTTATCACGAAAGGACTGTAGGCGTGCCGGTCTCGTCTCTGCCGAGGCGGCAGGAAGGGATAGATTTCGAAAACGCCACCGGCGGGCTGATAGTACACATGCCCGTCGCGCAATTCCCCCAACAAGTCGTTCAAGACCTGGTAGATCTCATCACCCCGTGCCTGCTCGGCTCTGGTTCGGTAAACGACGTGGATTGAATCCCAGTCGATATTCTTGAACGCCAGGTAGGGATATACCGAGTCCACCACTTGCCACGCCGCCTCGAAATCTGGCACGTTTTGGTCGCCGGCAGCGGGATTAACGATCAGATCCGCACATGCGGGGAACAGAAGGACGAGCAATATCGAAAGCAGTGGCTTCATTTTGCGCATGGTGAGCTCCAATTCACAAACGCAACGTTAGCCCGATGGCTAGGTCGTTGTTGACGGTGACCAGTGGGTCCCAAGAGCTGATTCTCAGTACGTGTACACCGCCCGAGATTACAGCGGACAGATATCGATTGAATCGGTAACACACCGCGACTCTCGCTTCGCCGATCAAGCCCGAGACTGGCGTCAAGAGCTTGGCCGCCGACACATCATCTTCCTCTGGGTCTACCACTCGGATGCCCAGAGAGAGCACGCTGACTTGCATTGAGAGTTCGGTCTGGAAACCGTGACCCAGCGGAGCAATGACCTCCGAGCTGACACCCAGAGATAGCAGGGCCGCGACCGACTCCGTGAAGTTTGGATTTGCAACCGCGACCTGCGGCTCGTTCAAGAACACGGACAGCTCAGCCGAAGGCCCCAGAAACACATAGGCGTCCCTGGAGAACAGCCGGAACCTCGGCAATGGATAGAGGAACGCCTGTCTCAGCGAAAACTGGGTGATGGTCGTGGAGGCGTTGAAGTTCCGTATCGTGGAAGAGCGTGCGTAATCCAGCGTGAATTCAAACGCATGGTCCCCGTGGAATCGCGACCACCCCACTCCAAAATGGGAAAGCCCACCCGAGTACTTCTCCCGTGAAATGAATTCGTCCCGCAGAGCGATCGTTCCAAGACCAGTTTGGAACGACAGGCCCGTGGCATAGGCACTCCGGTGGCCAGTGGTGTCCTGGGCAAGGGTGCAATGACTCAACACCACTGTGAGCGCGGCACCGCTGACGATAGATCTTACACAGGTGATCATTCCCCTACTCCCGGAACGCACGGTTCTCGGACGCCCTTGGCCGCTGTACTGATGCATGACACCCCCATTTTGATGTAATGGCACAACTGATCGAGCACGTGAGGGCGTGCGGCGCCGTGTCCCACCTGCAGGGTTTCGCAACGAACACTCGCAGGAACGAGACGACAAGAATTCTCGCCGTGAAGCTCGGACGCCCATCTTACCGCGATTGCAGACGTTATAGGAACCGATCCGAGGCAAAGGGGAGCGAATTGCGTGCTGGGAACCACAGCCTGGGGAGCAACCAGACCGACCATTCCGATCACCAGAAATGGTGCCAGCCATTCGACAGCACCCATCAGAAGTAGATAAAGCCGGCTGGCCGCTCGTTCTTGAATAACGGCCTCAACGTAGCTGTGTATCAGCCAAGTCCCAGTACACTGGACGCGGCGGAGGACTGTTGCTCGCTTAATTAATGCCACCCCCTGTTCGCCAACCTTCCCGATAGCCGCCGATCGTTCGCTGCAGCTCGGCGTACTGGCATCTCTCTGGCGCCGACCGCGAATTCCTAAAAGCCCAATTGAATAGCTTGGATAACAACGAACAATGTCGGTGCAGCGAACGGATCAATCGGTGCAGCGAAATGTTGTACCGTCGCCATCCCGCCAGCACCGAGTTCGCGTTCGATGGTGTACCGCTCGGATAGTGCCGTCTTCAGGCGCTCGGTTTGGTCGGCCATGTGAGTGGCTCCGAGTGTCGGCCTACAGCCCTACATTACGACCCAATGCTCGGGGTTGCTAGAGGCGGACCGGAAGGGTGCTCTGCTCATGTGCCCCCCGTGTGCCTTGAATGTGCGTGAACTGACGCACACTTAATGACACTCAATGACACAACTCGACGGCCCGGAGCCGCGTCAGGACGTTATTTGGTGTCGTTTCGTGTACGTGGGTACCCATTTTGAGGACCAGATCTGAGGACTGAAAATCCTCTTGCCCCCGACAGAATTCTGTCCGTGCCAAATCCAGAAAACTCGGCGCGGCCCGGTAGGAACTCCTGGCAAGGTTAGGCCGAGTCCTTCATTGGACTGCGCGACAATTTGGGCGAGAGGTGGGTCTCACTCTGGGTCTGTCTTGATACTGGAAAATGCAGTGTCAAACGCTCCGACATACGGCATTATGCCGTATCAACGCCCATTTCGCATATTGCGCAGTAGGCCGCCGCAGACGTTTCTTCCGGTCGGAAACCCTGCCCCCACAAGCAGTTAGACGTTATTATATGATCCCTCTGCGACCGTGGCGGAATTGGCAGACGCGCAGGATTTAGGAACCTGTGGGGAAATCAACAAGGGCTCCGCAATCTCCTTGGGCTGGAAGACCATCGCTGCAATCGCCACAGCGCGCGTTCTGTTGACAAGGTAGCGCAGCCAGGGCCAGCCTCCGAGCGGGAGTTGGTGAGCGGCAGTGTGACTTGGGATGCCTCGGCCCACTCGCGAACCTTCTTTCAGCCTCTCAGCCATCCCGTCTATCGCACGACACATTCCGGCGCCCGCTCTGCCTAAGTCGTTGACATTTAACGGGTTGCGATGCTTTGAGCAGTGTTTATGTCGCCGAGACAACGCTTCAAATCATTGATTTGATGTGTCATGGTGCCGTTTTCACACTTTGTCTCACCCCCGTCACGCGTGATCTACCTTGGGCAACGCGTCATCTCGCCCATGCGACGCATCACCTCACCGATCTAACACGTTTTCCCGCCAGGGTGGACGTGCTCATCATGGAGGTAACACATCGCATCGGCAGTATGACACTTCATGTCACCGTCATGACGCATCGGTCAACCCGACTAGGCAACGCATCTGACCGGTCGTTCGATGCGTCATATCGTCGACTAGATGCGCTAGACCGCCGACTGAACACTTCATATTGTCTAGACGAACCGTTCCGGTACTGCGGCAAAACTTGGCAGCGGCAGTCCGCAAGGTCCTGGATAGGTGATTCAGAGGTCAGGCCGTCGGGCTGCTAGTACTCGATCCCTTTCCTGGCGGCTACTCCGTCGGCGTAGTAGTGCTTCACCTCCAGCATCTCAGTGATCAGATCGGCACGGTCGAGAAGCGCTTGTGGGGCGCGGCGGCCCGTGAGCACCAGCTCGACTCCTTCGGGCCGTTCGTCCAATAGGCTCAGTACGGCATCTTCCGTAAGCAGCTCAAACCATAGGGCCACATTCACTTCGTCCAGCACGACGATATCGTGCCGGCCGGACAACATGGCCTTCCTTGCCCTCGCAAGACCTGCCGTCGCTTGCTTCACGTGCTTCGCCGTGACCTCTTCTTTTCGGATACAGCCTGGGTCACCATACTGCTCGATCGTGACCTGTGGCAAGTGCTCCAGTGCAGCCAGTTCGCCGTATTCCTGGCCTTTCATGAACTGTCCGATGTAAGTCCAGCGGTCGTGTCCAGCGGCGCGCAAGGCCAAGCCGATGGCAGCTGTGGTCTTGCCCTTGCCGTCGCCGGTGTAAACGTGAACGTAGCCGATAGCTCCTGATGTCACCTGCTGCTCAATGCTCGAGTGAGAAACCTGAGTTCAGTCCACCTCACCTCGTCCTTCGTGTACTCTCGGCTTTGATCTCGTATCCCTGCGGAGGTTCGACTCCCAGTAGATGCCGCACGAAATAATCCCAGCGCCGCCGCATCATGTATGGCTCGTTCCCAAACCCATGGCGGCGGTTCGGGAAAAGAATCAGATCGAAGTCCTTGTTCGCGGCGATTAGCTCGTCCACCACCACCAACGTGTTGTTCGGCGGCACGTTACCGTCCATGGTGCCGTGTGCGAGCAGGAGCTTTCCCTTGAGATTGCCGGCGAGCAGCTGGTTTGCCTGGTTGTCGTAGTTGGTGCTGCCGTCGGGATAGGTCTCGAGAAGCCCCTGCCACTTTTCGCCCCAATCGTCCTCATAGTTGCGGTTGTCGTGGTTGCCAGCTTGGCTCACAGCGACCTTGTAGAAGTCCGGATAGCGCAGGATGGCGTCTGTGGATGCGAATCCTCCTCCGGAATGTCCGTATACGCCCACGCGGTCTATGTCGATCCAAGGGTGGCGCTCGGCAAGCTGCCTGATACCGGCGATCTGATCGGGAAGTCCATTGTCGCCCATGTTCCCGTAGTAAGCTGCGTGGAACGACTTCGAACGCATCGGCGTGCCCATCGCATCGAGTTCAACTACGATGAAGCCCAGTTCTGCAAGTGCTTGTTTGTCACCTCGCGCAGGCGAGAAGCTGCGGCCACCTACGCTGCCGGTCTGCGGGCCAGGGTAGATGTAGTTGAGTACTGGATACCGGTTGTTCGCGTCGAAGTTGGTTGGCTTGTATAAGAGTCCATACAGGTCCGTGGTTCCATCCCTGGCTTTCACAGTGAATGGAACAGGCGGTTGCCATCCGGTCTCCTGTAGCTGTGAAATGTCGGCCTCCTCGAGGTCCATTCTCTCCCGGCCCCTGATATCTCGCAACACAGATGCAAGCGGGGCTACGGGTGTCGAGTAGCTGTCGACGAAGTACTCGCCTGACGGGGATAATGAGACGGCGTGGTTTGCGCTATCTGGAGACAGAAGACGCAGCTCTCTTCCGTCCATACCGATGCTGTAGAGGTATTGGAAGTAAGGATCTCCAGGCTCCCGTCCAACACCCATGAAGTAGATGATGCGTCTCTCTTCGTCCACACGAAGGACTCGAAGCACATTCCAGTCGCCACTTGTGATCTGGTGTTTGGGTTGTCCGGTGTCGAGGTCGTAGAGGTAGAGATGGCCCCAGTTGTCACGGTGGGAGAACCAGATCACCTCATTCGACTCGGCTTGCAGCCGCCAGTTCGCCCCCGTCTCGATAAAAGTCTCCTCGCGCTCCTCCATAACGTCCCTGACTTGGCCGGTCTCCGGGTCGGCTACGCGGAGGATCGCCTCCTTGTGGTCGCGTGAACTGGAGACGAACGCGAGCTGCGTTCCGTCCGGACTCCACTCGATGTCGGCAAACCCGCCACGGCACGCGATGTGATCGCACACCGTGGATCTGTGCTGGTCGGGGGGCATCTGGAGTCTGACTACTCGCGGCCCGTCCAGGTGGACAACCACGCGGTGGATTCTGAAAATGACCGTGTCTTCCGGCAGCGGGTACTTCCAGGCCTCGAGCGTCGGGTGGCCCACGTTCGTGGACACCAGGTACATCTCGCCTACGCCACGCTCGTCGTGCTGGAAGGTCGCGATCTTCCGCGAATCGGGGGACCAGGCGACCACGGGGCGCGCACTTTTCGTCCATCCGGCGTTGTTTGTTGCGTAACCGAAGTGCTCGATCCCGTTTGTGGTGAGCTGTGTCTCTTCTCCGCTTGCTACTTCACGCACCCAGAGATTCCAGTCGCGAATGAATACCGCGTGTTGCATGTTGGGGGAAAGAACAACGTCTTCCTCTGCATCTGGGTCGAAGACCGAGGCTCTACACCGGAACTCCTGTGTGTCACATTCATAGCGGGTCGAATCGACGTCGAACGTGATCGAGTGTCCGTCTGCTCCGAGATGAAACTCTGTAAACGGCAGATCAAATGGCGAGTACGTGGTGTCTGTCGCCGCCGATAGGGCAGAGGCAATGCTCGCGTGATCAAATGCCCGCTCCCGTGTGCGCCGGTCCGGATCGACGATGATGAACTCCGTTCCGTCGGTGAAGCGGTTCCGGTACCAGAATCGCCCGCTCTCGAGCCAATTGGGTGTCACCGTGGCACCAAGAACCAACGCAGACGTATTGCCGCTCAGGAAGCTCTCCGCGCGCGCGTAATCCTCGGCGGTTACGGGATTTTGGGAAAACAAGGGCGCTGCAAATGCAAGCAACGCCAACAATAGGATACGAGTTCGCATTTTGAGCCTCACGTAGATGTCGTCGACATAGAGGGGCAGGGGTCGGTTATCCTGCGCTTGAGTAATCAAAACGTGTGGCCCGCGGTACTGCAACCGGTCGGTGGGTTGAGCGGGGAATCGTCAAGAAACCGCACGTTTGGTCACAATGACAAGAGCCGTCGCTTTCCGACCTACCTGGAGTTGTCTTCCCGGAAAGACCATGTCGCCG
>JBDGYW010000314.1:0-7244 GCA_039588935.1 Gemmatimonadota bacterium
GTCATACCACGGTCCGCGTAACGACGAGCAAGACAGCATGGCCGACGTGTTGTGCGCTGCTGCGGAAGATGGCCGATTCGATGTGATGCTGCTGGTGTGCAACTTCCTGAATCACGAAGACTCTGACCGGATATTGGCGGCCTGCAAGGCCAACAACGTAGGGACGACGGCAATGAAGACGTCTCCCGGAGTGCTGCAATTCGAACCAGTCGATCCCGACAACCTCACCGAGGCACAGGAGCGAATGGTGGAGCGAATGGTGAGTAGAGGGGGGAGTCGCCAATCGGCTCTCGAACGGCTCCAAGCGCAGGCCGATCGTCAGCGGGGCACGTATGAACGCACCCGTCCGTTCGTGGAGCGTTACGGGATAGAAACGCAGGAACAGCTTCGCCTCGCAAGCATCCATTGGGTCATGCAGAATCCAGACATGCACGCGACCAACGTGAGTTTTACCGACTTTGAGTTCGTGGATAAGGTGATCCCTCTTTCGGGCACCACACTGACACCGGCTGAGGGTCAACTGCTGCAGGAATTCGGTGTCGCCTTGAACGACCGCTATTGCAGGCATGGTTGCTCGGGTTGCGCTGGGAGCTGCCCTAGCGGCGTGCCTGTTAGCACGATCATGCGCTACTCTTATTACTACGAGGGGCAGGGGCACGAGAAATACGCGATGCAGAAATACGCGCAGCTCGAGACCGCCAACGGGTCGGCGTGCGAAAACTGCAGTGCACCGTGCACCGGAGCGTGCCCGAACGGCCTAGACATTCAACCACAGCTGCTTCAGGCACATTCACTGCTGACGCTGGGGTAGGGGGGAGAAGAGGGAGAGGAGGGAGGAGTGTGAGGGGCATGCGCGGCAAAGGCGGCATTTGGCTATCTAGGCAAACCGAAACTGGAGATCGTTGAGAGGGGCACGCGAATGAGCGGCGGCGAGATTTCTCGTAGGAACTTCATGAGAGCGGGTGGAGCGACGCTGGCGGGGGGGATTGCGATGTCCGCTACCCCGACATCGGCCGCTGCGAGCCGGCAATCGAGCCTGTTTGGCGGCTCGGCCAAGCAGACTCCACACATCCAGACCTACCGGACGTTCGGTCGCACCGGATGGCAGGTCTCCGACATCGGCATGGGGACTGGCCCTCTCCGGGAACCCACACTCGTTCGTGCCGCGTTCGACAAAGGCGTGAACTACTTCGACACGGCCGAATCCTACGGCAATGGGGCCTCGGAACGTGCAATCGGCGAAGCGCTGCCGCACGTCGGGCGTGAGAACGTGTTCATCGCTACTAAGGCGGTGTTCAGAGGTGGAGAAACGGAGTCTGAAGTTTTGGACCGCATCCGCCAGAGTCTGGACCGTCTTCAGACCGACTACATCGATGCCTACTCAATGCACCACACGCCGACTGTGGAGTTCCTGGATCATCCCGGGTACCACGCCGCGATAACGCGCCTAAAGGCCGAGGGACAGGTGCGGTTCTCTGGCGTGTCCTACCATGGCCCCTCCAGGACGGGACAGGGAAACATGGCAGAGGTGCTCTCCGCCGCCGCGGAAGACGGGCGCTTCGACATGATGTTGTTCGTCTACAACTTCATGAACAGTGAACAAGGCGATCAGATATTGGCGGCATGCAAGGCTAACAACGTCGGCACGACAATTATGAAGAGTGCGCCGGGCGTCCTGCATTTTGACAGCTTCGATCCGGACAACATGACGGACGAGCAACGAGCCTTTACGGAACGACACGGCTTGCGGACCGCGGATCAGCTTCGTTTCGGCAGCATCCAGTGGGTGATCCAGAATCCGGACGCGCATACGGTTTGTGTCAGCCTCAATGACTTCGACAACATCGACCGTGCTGTCGCGCTTTCTGGAACGAGGCTCACGCAGGCCGATGAGGAAATGCTCGAAGGATTGGCCAAGTCGGTGAACTCACTGTACTGCCGTCACGGGTGTGCGGAATGTGCTGGTGAGTGTCCCGCAGGTGTTCCGGTAAGTAAGATCATGCGTTACGCGTACTACTTCGAGGGGCAGGGGCGCGAAAAGCACGCGATGAGCAAATACGCGGCCCTGACTGACGCAACTGGTGCTACGTGCGGTGATTGTCCAGCTCCGTGCAGCGGCGCTTGCCCGCATGGCTTCCAGATAAAGCCGCAAATGTTCAAGGCGCACTCAATGCTCACTCTGGGGTAGACAACAGCAGAACCGAATTCATCTGAAGAGGGCTGGAGCCCGGCAACCACCGTGCTACAGCCCTCGATTGTACGAGGGAATTGATATGAGATCGAATCGATGCGTTCGCGCAGAGTTGATGGGAATTATCGCCGCCGCGAGCCTCGCGGTACCGTGTACCGCACAGGTAACTGGTTTCCCCGAGGTAGATGGATGGTCAGCTGCAAGTGATGTGCGTATGTACACCGCCGACAACCTATGGGAGTACATCAACGGGGCGGCCGAGCTGTTCGTCGAGTACGAGGTGGAAACCTGTCATACGGGTGACCTAGAGTCTCACGGGCTCGTCGTAACCATCGACTATTACAACATGGGAACTCCTCTCAACGCTTTCGGTGTCTATGTCAGAGAACGCCCAGATCCTGGGACAGCGATCGCAGGAGCGACCGAAGCGTTGATCTCGCCTCCCTATCAGGCCCTGCTTCTCAAGGGCAGCAGGTATGTGAAGGTGAATGTGTTCGAAGGGGAACTCACAGAGGCAAACGGCCTTGCCCTGCTCGAGGCCATTTCCAGTGCGCTCCCGGGACCTTCTTCGTACCCGGAAGAACTCGATTTGCTGCCGGAGCAGGGCCGGCTGGCCGGTACCGCCGGTTTTCAACGCGAGGGCTTTCTCGGGTTGACCGAGCTCACCGACTGCATGTACGCCGAGTATTCCAACGACGGCGCTGATCCATGGCAGGGTTTTGCGATGCTGCCGTCAGAGCACGAATCAGCGGAAGCCATCTGGGAACGGTTGGCAGGTGCGTGGGAGGGCCTGGAGCATGAGGGACAGACAGTTCTTTTCAGGGAGATCCCATACCGCGGCCTCGTGGGAGTGGTGCGGACCGAACACGGTATCGTAGGGGCGTCAGGCGCCAGCGACCAGGCTCAGTTGATGGCGAGGCTGGCAGGGTTGAGTCGGTAGGGATTCAAGCGAACAACAGACAGCATGGGTTTCGTATGTTGCTAAATATCCACAATGGATATATCTATATTGGATAATTCTTGTGAACCTCACAAAGGCTTGATAATGGCATCGCCTGAATCTCAATTCGACTCTGTGTTGAAGCCCGCTGTGTTTCACATCCTTCTAGCCCTTTCAGAGGATGTGCAGCATGGCCTCGGCATTGCCGACGCGGTGGAGCAGGCCACAGACGGAGCAGTCCGCCTCGGCCCCGGCACGCTCTACAGGTCTCTGAAGGAAATGGTGCGTGACGGGCTCGTTCGCGAAGTCCCGCCGCCGGCGGAGGATGAGGACCCGCGCAGGAAATTTCATCAGATCACCGAAGCTGGCCGAGCGGTGCTCGAGACGGAGGCGGCCCGCTATCAGCGCATTGTCGAAGTGGCAAAGCAACGACAGGTACTCCACGAGGCGCGCTGACAGTGTCGGATTCACACCCTGACAGAAGCGAACCGCAGGTGCGGTGGCACTATGAGGAGTGGTTTTGTCGCGTCTTGCTGTTCGTTTACCCCAGGGATTTCAGGCGACGGTACGGTGCCGGAATGCTGGAGCTATTCCGGGCTCGATTGGAACGTGCCCTAGAGAAAGGCCGGCTCAGGGGACGCCTCAGTTTCTGGATCGAGTTTGCTCGTGACCTGTCTGCAACAGCTTTGCCGGAGCGGCTCGAACAGTGGGGTGTGAAGCGGGTGATTCCGATCAGGCACCATGCGGTCCAGTCAGGTCAGTCGAGCCAGCGTGCCACAGAGTTGCTTGATCCCAACATTTCTCATGGAAGAAGAGGTCTGTTTGTGGAGTCGTTATTCCAGGATATCAAACACTCAATTCGGCTCCTCGCCAAGTCTCCCGGGTTCGCTTCGATCGCCATTTTGATCGTTGCACTCGGGATAGGTGCCAACACCGCGATCTTCAGTGTCGTCGACTCACTCCTATTCCGCCCAATGCCTTGGGAACGTCCGGAGGAACTCGTCTGGATTTATCAGGACTCCGATGACGGCAGCCCGAGTTCCAATTCCTACCCGGCCTACCGGGACATGGCGGAGCACACCGATGTCTTCTCCGGTGTTTTGGCCATGATAAATGCCAGGACGGCGAGGTTCCACACCGATGCCGGGGAAGCTCAACAGGTGACCGTGTCTTACGTAACCTCGGGGTACATGCCGGTACTCGGCCTTTCACCCTCGAGGGGACGTTGGTTCGATCGTCTGCACGATGTGCCGGGAGGTGAGCCTGTAGCAGTCCTGAGCTTTCGTTCCTGGCAGAAGCTCTTCGGTGGAGACCCCGGCATTCTCGGGAAACCCGTGAGGCTAAACGGTGCCACGGTGACCATCATCGGCGTGGGCCCTGAAGGCTATACCGGAGTTTTGCCGGGCGTGGAGAACGACTTCTGGCTGTCCATATCCTCGGCCGGCCCGGTTGGCGGCGACTTCTACTGGAGCACCCTGGAGCGCCGAGAGGATCACTGGTTCTTGTCGATAGGGCGCCTGTTGCCTGGTGTGAATCCGCAGCAGGCGCAGGCGGCGATGAACATTCTTGCGCAGCGGCTGGCGAACGATTATCCCGACCTCAATGAAAACAGGGACATAACTGTCTACCCGTCCAGCAGGGTTCGGCAGCACCCCGACGGCGATTTGTATCTGTTCGCCGGGGGGGCGATGCTGATGGGTGTCGTGGGTATGGTGCTACTCATAGCCTGCGGCAACCTCGCCAATCTTCTCCTGGCCAGGGCTTCGACACGTGGCCGAGAGGTCGCGATTAGGCTTGCAGTAGGTTCCACGCGAGGTCGATTGGTGCGGCAGCTGCTCACGGAGAGCGTGATCCTCTCGACCGCGGGTGGTATCATTGGACTGTTCGTTGCTTATGCGAGCGGTCGGTTGCTCATTGCCAACCAGCCCCCACTTCCACTCCCTGTGACCCTTGAAGTGAATCTCGATGTTAGAGTGTTGACCTTCGCCCTTTGTCTCTCCGTGCTGACAGGCCTTGTGTTTGGCTTGGCTCCTGCACTCAGGGCATCCAGGCCCGATCTGGTACCGAGCCTGAAGGATGCCAACGAAGCGTTCAACATCGGCAAACGGCCATCGCGCCGCTTGAGATGGCTGGGCTTGAGCAACATCCTTGTCATGATTCAGGTCGCGGCATCGATAGTACTGTTGGTGGCCGCGGGGCTAATGGCTCGCAGCCTGAGGAACGCCCAGCACGTTGACCTTGGCTACTCGGCAGATGGTATCGCCGTTCTTGAAGTGGACGTGCGCGAGGCCGGTTACGAGGCCGAGGCCGGAAGACAAATCCTGAGTGAGCTGCACCGGCGGGTAGGCGGATTGCCGGGCGTGGAAGCAGTTGGAATGACAACCCGCTTGCCAACCAGTGCTTCGGGTGGGTCGAGCACTCTCGAGGTGGAGGACTATCAGCCGGTCACAGGTACTGGCGAGGTTGAAGTCATTTTCGGGTTCGTCGATCCTGAATTCCTTGGCACCTTCCGGGTACCTGTTTTACACGGTCGGAACTTCACTGAATCCGATCGGGAAGGCACGGAGAGAGTAGCCCTGATCAATGAGACCTTTGCTCTGCGCTACTTCGGAACATCGGATGCCGTCGGTAGACGATATCGACACCAAGGGTATCCAGATTCGTGGGTGCGCGTCGTCGGTGTACTGAACGATTTCAAGGTACGGTCGCCCGACGAGCCGCCTACTCCGATGTTCTTCCGTCCCTTGGCCCAGTACCCGGGCGTTGGTCGCCTGTTTCTGGTTGCCCGGACAGCCGGAGACCCGAGTGAGGCGGTTGCGATGATGCGACGCGAGTTGAGGGCTGTAGATACCGATGTACCTGTCTATCAGGCTGGCACAATATCGGATCACATCTCACAATCTTTGGCGTTGCCGCGCGCCGCAGCGGGTATGCTTGGTGTATTTGGAGGCCTGGCATTGCTGTTGGCCAGTTTGGGGCTTTACGCAGTAGTGGCCTTTGTCGTATCTCGGCGGTCTGCGGAGATGGGAATCCGAATCGCGTTGGGTGCGAGTGGTGCCAGGGTGTTTGGGTTGGTGATCAGAGAGATGATGACCGTGGTCGGCATGGGTGTGATGATTGGTCTGGCAATGTCATGGTTTGCCACACCACTGCTGGAGAGCGTGCTCTTCAACATAACGCCCACCGATCCGTTGACCTTCGCTTTGGTGGCAGCACTGTTGGGTTGCGTGGCGTTGTTGGCTACCTGGCTCCCGGCCCGCCGAGCGGCGCACGTTGATCCGATTTCGGCTATGCGATCGGAGTAGCGTCAGCTAACGAACAAGCTTTTAGTCGCGAAGTCCGGATCGCTCGTGAGATTGACGCCGAGCTTGCGCAGACCGGCTTCGTCACCCGGGGTAGGCATGTGGGTCATATGGACCTCGCACCAGCGCAGCTCTTCGAGCTTGGCGACAGCTGCACTGGCTGCCGGGTTCGATGTCGTACTGACAGCGAGCGCGATCAGCGCCTCGTCTGCGTCCAGGCTGACGCGTCTTCCGCCCAGCACATCAGTCTTCATGTGGCCCAGCGAGTCGATCACGGACGGAGGCAGAAGGTGCTCGTCATCGTCGATGCCGGCGAGATGTTTCGTCGCGTTGAGAACCAGGCTCGCCGCGGCATGCATCAGCGGGGAATTGCAGCCGGTGATCACGGAACCGTCGCGCAGCTCAATCGCAGCGCCACAGAAAATCCCGTCATTTCCTTTCCCGTCGGCTTGAGCACGCTCGGCCGCTTTTCGCGCCGGTGCGACAACAACTCGGCTCTCGGGTCGCAGGTCGAGTCCGTTCATGAGCATTTGAATGCGCTGGACGGCATCATTTCCAACCAGTCCCATGGCGCATTCGCAGGCGTATCGAAAGTACCTGCGCACTATCTCCTGTCTGCCCGCCTCTCTCACCACCTCGTCATCAGTGATTCCGAACCCGGCTCGATTGACTCCCATGTCGGTAGGCGACTTATAGAAAGACGCCTCTCCGGTGATCCGCTCGATGATCCGACGCAGTAGCGGAAAAGCGTCGATGTCGCGGTTATAGTTGACCGTCTTCTCGTCGTAAGCCTCGAGATGGAAATGGTCTA
>JBDGYW010000315.1:0-7232 GCA_039588935.1 Gemmatimonadota bacterium
GAGCTCGCCTCGATCACCATCACGCCTCTCGATGAGGAGCAGGCCGCGGAGGGCAGTCAGTACCAGGTGGTCATCGGTCAGAGCCAGGCTCTCCCCGACGTAGAGGAGCAGCTCAAGAAGATGCTGCCGGGAGGCACCGTGGAAACCGCAGTGAGCTTCCCAGATGACTTCCACGAGGAGTCGAAGCGCGGCCAGAGCCGGTCGGTCACGATTGAGTTGCACGAGGTAAAACGACAGGACTTGCCCGAGCTCGACGACGATTTTGCCCGTCAGGTAGGCGATTTCGACTCGATCGAGACGCTTCGTACGACCCTGCGAAGTGACATGGAGACGCAGATCAGTCGTGAGGCCGACACACAGGTTCGCCAGCAACTGATTGACGAGATTGTCGGCGCAAACTCGGTGGATGCACCGCGCCCCATGGTTCAGCGCATGTTGGCTGGGCTCGCTCATAACTACCAGATACCGGACGAGCAACTCGAGAAATTCACCTCGGAAATGACTCCTGTTGCCGAACAACAGGTGAAAAGAAACCTGGTCATCGACCACGTCGCAGAGACCCAAAGCCTCGTTGCATCTGAGGAAGACCTGGACGCAAGGGTTGAGGAAATCGCCAAAGCACGGGACGTGCCGCCAGGACAGGTCTACGCGTCACTTCAAAAGGCAAAGCAACTACCCGAGCTTGAACGAGGTATAACGGAAGAGAAGGTCTTCGACTTCCTGATGGCTCAATCTACTGTCACCGAAGAAACTGTCTGAGGGCTCAAGATGCCAACGATTTTCCCCCCATACGTGATAGAGCGGTCAACCCGCGGTGAGCGAAGCTACGACATCTACTCGCGACTGCTGATGGACCGGATCATCTTCCTTGGAACGCCGATCGACGACGATGTCGCCAACATCATCATCGCCCAGCTGTTGTTCCTCGAGGCTGACAATGCAGAACGTGACATCTACCTCTATATCAACTCACCCGGAGGTGTGATCTCAAGCGCTCTTGCGATCTACGACACGATGCAGCACATCCAGGCTCCGGTGAACACGATTTGCATGGGTATGGCAGCATCTGCGGGATCGTTCCTGCTCGTGGCCGGCGAGAAGGGGAAGCGGTCAGCGCTTCCCAACGCTCGGATCATGATGCACCAGCCGTCGGGCGGCGCCCAGGGCACGGCGGCCGACATCGAGATCATAGCCAAGGAGATCCTCTACGCACGGCACAAACTGAACGAACTCTACGCAGAGCACACGGGACAGCCCCTCGATACGATCGAAAGAGACATGGACAGGGACACGTTCATGTCGGCCGAAGAAGCTAAGGAGTACGGGATTATTGATAAAGTGATCCAGCACCGAGCGGAACTGGGAACGGGGGACTCTTCTTGACGACATGACTTACTAGTCACATACTATGCGAAATTAGCCATAGGTCTCATGTCTCAAGACAAGCACTTACGCTGTTCGTTCTGCGGCAAGTCCAAGGACGCCGTCCGGAAGTTCATCTCCGGACCCTCCGTGTATATCTGCAACGAGTGCATCGCACTCTGCAACGAAATCCTCGCCGAAGACGAGGAACGTGAAGTCCAGGAGGCCATCACCCAGGTTCCGACTCCTTTGGAGATCAAGGAAGTCCTAGACCAATATGTGATCGGGCAGGAACGAGCTAAGAAGACCCTCTCCGTGGCGGTCTACTCCCACTACAAGCGGATCAATTCCCTCACTATTAAAAACGATGAAGTCGAGCTTGAGAAGTCGAATATCATGTTGCTCGGCACCACAGGCGTTGGGAAGACTCTGCTTGCACAGACGCTGGCGCGCATCCTCGATGTGCCGTTCACGATTGCGGACGCGACGACACTCACCGAGGCCGGTTATGTCGGTGAGGACGTGGAGAACATCTTGGTCAGGTTGCTCCAGGCCGGTGATTTCAACGTGAGTGAATGCGAGCATGGGATCGTCTACATCGACGAACTCGACAAGGTCGCCAGGAAGAGCGAAAACCCAAGCATCACGCGCGACGTCTCCGGGGAGGGCGTACAGCAGGCCCTACTGAAGATCCTCGAGGGCACGGTTGCCTCGGTGCCTCCGCAAGGCGGACGGAAACATCCGCAACAGGAATACATCCAGATCGATACCAGGAACATCCTTTTCATCTGTGGCGGCGCATTTGACGGCCTCGAACACATAATCGAGTCTCGTACTGGCAGGCGGCGCATCGGGTTCAGCAAGGAGGAGCTGGAACAGGGCAAGGCCGAACAATTGGAGCGAAACCCGTATCACGATGTCGAACCAGACGATATGCTGCGCTACGGGTTGATTCCAGAATTGGTTGGCCGGCTGCCCGTGGTGGTTGCTCTTGACACCTTGGACGAAGAAGCCCTGATCAAGATCCTGCTCGAGCCGAAGAGCGCCCTCACGAAACAATACAAGAAGCTGTTTGAACTTGAGAACGTGGGGCTGACCTTCGACCCCGAAGCGCTTTCGGCAGTAGCGCAACGCGCAATGAAGCGTGGTACTGGTGCGCGTGGTTTGAGGGCGATCCTGGAAGAAGTCATGACCGACATCATGTTCGACCTGCCTAGCCGAGACGATGTTCGAGAGGTGGTGATTACAAAGGAATGCATCACAGAGGACCGACCACCGCTCATGGTCACGGCGCGGGCGCGGGCAAAGAAAGGCGCCTGAACTCGGCATCCTTCATCGGCAGCTTTCCGGCTGCCGATTTTCGTTCGCCCCTCGGGCTGCCCCAGGTAGCGTTTGTGGGGCGGTCGAACGTCGGCAAATCGTCCTTGCTGAACAGAATCATTGGCCGGCGCTCGCTGGCCCACACGAGCAAGACCCCCGGGAAGACCCGCACCTTGAACGTCTACGACATCAACGGCACGTTCTACCTGGTGGACTTGCCGGGCTACGGCTTCGCGAAGGTGTCTAAGGTCGAACGAGCCGGTTTCTCGAAGTTGATCAGCGGATATCTTTCGAAGAGGCAAGACCTGATCGGTGTGGTATGGCTTCTCGATATTAGACACGATCCGTCCCGTGATGATCTGGCAATCGGGGACGTGATCGTGGACCGAGGAACACCGGCGCTGGTGGCAATAACCAAGGCGGACAAAGTGAGTCGCAACCAGCGGAACCGCCGTTGGACCGCCATTGCCGACGCGATCGGCGTACCCGAATCACAATGCCTATTGACCAGCACCCGGACGAATGAGGGCGTAGGGGATCTCGTCGGGTCGATAGAAGGGTTGGTGGGAGAGAGGCGGTAGGAGGCTGCAGAAGATGGAAGGGATCACGGCACTAGTTTCGAGACACCGGAGACAGACACTGACGTCTGCCTTTGCTGTCGCGCTATCTGTATCAGGGGCGGCGGCACAGGATACGACTCCGATTGCGGGACAAGACGAGCTGCCGCCAGCTGGTTACGGCACGCTCGGGCAGGACGATATCGGCATACGTCTCCGGACACCCGATTTTGTCATAAGCGTGATTCCACTCAATGAGGGCGTAATCAGGCTGCTGGCACCCGATACTTACAGATCCATGCACCGGCTTCTAGAGTCCAAGGCAGACGACCTCGCCGATGCGGCCAGGCGAAACGGCATTTCCAATCCATCAGTCTTCCTCGTGTCCTTCTTCGGAACCCAGACCCGTGCGCGATTCGAAGCGGAAGCCCTGACAATCACTGGCCAGAGCCGCCTGTTCAGGCCACGGGCCTTCCTGCCCGTGTCTCCTTCGTTCGGCGACCGTCAGGTGAACCAGCGCGAGACGGCGACCGCCATCTACGTCTACGAGGACGGTCTGCGGCTGTTCGACCCGTTTTCTCTCGGGTACGACGGCGTTTCTACAAACGAGTGGGAACGGATCCTCAGAACGCTCGACCGGGAAAGGGTTGCGGTCGTCGCCCGAGCCGCAGCCGCAAACCGCGACACTACGACCTCAGGGTCTGCATCGAGGCCATGAGCACCTGGGTCCTCGCCGGATTGGCTGTGGTCCTCGCCGGGGTGAGCGGCTTCCTCTGTGCACGAAGCCATTCGCGGGCGCGGTACCTCAGAGCCACTGACATCGTGCGCGGGGAACTCTCGGCCCTGCAACAGCTCACGTTGACGCTCTCCGAGACGCTGGTATTAAACGACATCGTCGGCGAAATCGCCCAGTTCGTGCGCGCGTTCGTGGCGGCCGACGGCGTGCTGGTGGCACTCGCTCCAGAGGAATCCGGATCGATCAGAATAGCTGCCGCAGATGGCAGTGTCTCGGCGCTCGCGGACACTGAAATCGCTCGTCAGGATGCGGGGTTGCTCGGTGAGGCGTTGCAGGAGAACCGCGTTGTCGTCTCTCACCCCGAAGAAGGTCACCGCCCTGAGCTCGTGGCTGGCTTCGCGGTCAAAATCGCCGCGGTTGCGCCCCTTGAAACGCACGGTACGGTGCGCGGCGCCCTTGCGGCGGTACGCGACGGTTCTGAGCCGTTCACGTCCGAAGATCTTCGGCAGCTCATTACTGTTGCATCTCAGACCTCGATGGCCTTGGCTCACGCGAGTTCGGTCGAGATGCTGAAGCGGGGAAAAGAACAGTGGGAGGCCACATTCGATGCCCTTTCAACCGGCATCGCGGTCGTGGATGGGCAATGCCGAATCAGGCGTGCCAACGATGCCCTCGCGGGAATGTTGGATCGACCGGTGACAGCAGTGATTGGCCTGAGTCTCTGCGACGAACTCCCGGGCGACTCCCAACAGCTGGTCGAATACCTCGACGCCGTCAGGAACGGAGAGAAACCGCAATCGCTCACTCAGCACTCGACAGCTCCTGAGAGGCGGTTTCAGATCTCGGCATCTGGCATGCCTGGAGCTTCAGCAGTCTGGGTCGTAGTCCTGATAGAAGATGTAACGGAACGCAAGATGATCGAAGAACAGCTCATTCAGAGCGAGAAGATGGCGGCCGTAGGTCAACTCGTCTCCGGTGTAGCGCATGACCTCAACAACCCGATCACCTCTATTGCCGGGGTGGCCGATCTCCTGGTCAACCGAGTCACAACGTCGCCAGGCGACCTCGAACATTTCAAGATGATCCATGAACAGGCCGAACGCGCGTCCCACATAGTCCGCAACCTGCTCACCTTCGCGCGGAAGGATCCGGTCGACACGGGTTACGCCGATGTCAATGACATCGCACAGAGGGCGGCCGCTCTCATCAACCACGAGATGAGGCTCCGCGAGGTGGATTTCGAACTTAGACTCACCGAGAATCTCCCAGCGATCCGCGTTGACAGCCACGAGCTACAACAGGTGGTGCTCAATCTGCTGACCAACGCCGTGCAAGCCGTTGCCGAGAACCAGGAGGACCGCCCGCGCCATGTCATTCTCAGCACAACCGTGGCCGACCGACGGGTGACCCTCGCAATATCCGACTCCGGACCGGGCATTGATGACAAGCTGCTGCCCCAGATCTTTCTGCCGTTCATCACGACCAAGCCAACTGGTGAGGGAACGGGGCTCGGCCTCTCGATGGCTTATCGCATAGTCCAGGCGCACGGCGGTACGATTGACGCCCAGCATCGCCCCGACGGTGGCATGTCTTTCGTGGTGTCACTCCCGGTGGAAGATTTGCAGGAGGCAGGCACAACACAGGCGACCGCTGACGCGGTTCTCCGCTCAACGGCCAACCTAACCGGAAGGATGCTGTCCATTCTGGTTCTCGACGAGGACCCGGCAGTACAGCGGTCGCTGCGGCTATCATTCGCCGAAGATGGGCATTCGGTCGATGCTACTCGGGATGCCTCTCAGGCCCTCTCCCTGCTCCACAACAACAGCTACGACCTGATCATCGCCGATGCCAGGGCAACGAATGCAGCCGGAGTCCCATTCGGTGATGGCCTCAAAGACGCCCGACCTGAGTTGTGCTCCCGGACAATACTCATGACTGCCGACGTGCGACCTGAAACCGATACCTGGCTACGCTCGCTCGGTTGTCGATACCTCCGAAAGCCATTCGACCCAGTCGAACTCCGCGCCGCAGCCAGCGACCTGCTGTCCAAGTTAGCGGCGACGGATTAGTGCAGGGTATCGCGGAGCACGACACCGTGCTCCGAACCAAATTTCGGCGCCTTCGACCGTGCTCCCTTGTTTACTGAGACTATGACGTGCTGGTGGGGAGCACCACTTCCACGGTATCTGATTGGGGGTGTCGCCGGACGCCCAGGCTCAGATCTGACGGCTCTTACGGCCCAGTACTGCCCGAAGCCGCACCGAAAGTGCACGGGCTCTAAAGGGCTTAGAGAGGAAATCGTCCGCTCCCATTTCGAACACGCGGACTTCGTTGTCCTCATCACCCTGGGCCGTCAGCACGACAACCGGAATGCCCGCCGTGGCCGGGCGCGAGCGGAGATGGGACAATACTCCGTAGCCATCGAGGCCCGGTAGGTTCAGGTCCAGCACGATGATATCCGGCGCATGTCTGTCAATTTGGTCCAGGGCCTCCACGCCATCCCGTGCTTCCGTCACCTGGTACCCATCTCTCTCGAGAAGATCGCGCATCACGCGGCGTAGTTGATCTTCGTCATCAACCAGTAGTACCTTCGCGTCAATCGGCGCAGAAGTGTCTACCTCAGCCTCCAACAAGTCGAACGATCCTTCGAGGCCCCGGACTTCAATGGGAGCAGGAATGGGTTGAGTAGATACACTGACGTCCACCGTTGGAGCGCTGGCGCGGGAAGTCACCGGCCCTCCTCCTGACGTGCGTTTCGCCTTCCCCGACTCGCGACGCGGCTTTGCCCTCTCAGCCACCTCCTCGTCCTCAGACGGCACGTCGACCACCCGGAGCAGCTCGTCGATTGTTGAGTCGCCTTTGATTACGTGAGCCAGTCCGCTATCCCAGAGCGACTGCATGCCGCCCTTCATCGCGGCCTCGGCGATGCGATCCGCCGTTTCACCGGAAGCGATTCGCCGCTCTATCTCCGGCGCCATCTGCAGGATCTCAACGATGGAGAAACGTCCGCGATAACCGGTCATCGCACATTCAGGACACCCTACAGCTCTGAACAGCGGTGAGCCCTCGGATATCCATTTCTGCAGCTTCCGAGGAATGGGGTCAACCCAGACTTCCTTGCAGGTGGTGCACAAGGTCCGCATCAGCCGCTGGGCTACGACGCCACGTAATGCAGACCCGATCTTGAATGCTTCGAGTCCAATGTCTACTAGCCGGGTAATGGCGTTGGGGGCGTCGTTGGTGTGCAGAGTCGATAG
>JBDGYW010000316.1:0-11139 GCA_039588935.1 Gemmatimonadota bacterium
AATTGCAGGCTTCCAGCTGACGACTTGCAGCTTCATATCGCGAGTTGAAAGCCTCAAATCGATCGCATCAACTCACCAATCGCCTGCCTCGAGCGCCCTTCCGTCCCGCAGGCGCATACATCGAACGTGTCGGGCCCGCGATTCGCCCGCTGAGCCTTCCAGCAACCGCGGCCGTTCTTCCCAGCGGCCGCGAAAGCGGTTCGGTTTCGGTTCGCGCTACGATAGAGGTATCGGACCTGTGCTGCAAGTAATGCCGGGCTCATGGTACTCCGAACTTCACAACGGCTTCCGAACGACCACACACCACACTCGATACTCAACCACCATCGGTTCGGGGTACTTGCTGCGCAGTAGATCACTCAATGTTTCATCGAAGCGCAGTACCTCGGACGGAGAGAGGTTGCCCGAGCCCACTCCGCTGCATGTCCGCATCCTCCCGCGCCACCGAGCGTGCGAAAACTCTTCGTCGTGGTGGTAGCAAAACTGCTCGACCAGTCTGAACCCCCCGCGGATCAGTTCGTCGATTCGCTCGGAGAAGATCCCGGTCCATCCAGCCATGGTCCATGACGGGTTGAACTCCAGAACCAGCTCCTCGGTGTCGCGTGCGACAGGGGAGTGTTCTGCCAGGTACGTATGGTAGACTATGGCTAGTACACCACCCGGTCGAAGGACTCGCAACGATTCCGCCATTGCCGCTTCACTGTCAAACCAATGCCAACACTGGCCTGCGGTCGCCAAGTCAAACGAACCTGCGGCCAGGCCGGAACACTCGGCGCTGGCAATCGCGAACTGGACTCTCTCCTCCAAGTTTCGTTCCTTCGCAACGCGCTTCGCCGTGGCTATCTGCTGCGCGGAGGTATCGATGCCCACGACGGAGCCTCCACGCGCACCGAGTTCAAATGCGATCGTACCAGGGCCGGTGGCGATGTCGAGCGCTTGCGATCCGCTCAACGGAGCGATGGCATCTAGCCGTTCATAGAATGAAGCGGGAGGCCCTGGGCGATAGGCCGCGTAGTCTTCGCTGTGTCTTCCGAAGTCGATATTGCTCATGAGGCGCTCAGAGGTGGCAGAGAAACGGTTCTTCTGGAAAACACAATTAGGCAGCGTGACGGCCGCGGGTGCAACCCCCGACACGCGGATTATGATTCCGCTCGTGATACGTACTTATACGTGTTCATACGTGCTCATACGCCCGTATACGTTGCACTTCTCCGCCATATCGGTACGTATGGACACCTACCAATACGTATGAATACGCATGAGCCACCCACAGTCTGACCCACAGTGAGAAATCACAGCCGCCCGGCACCATGCCGGGCTGTGTGCGCTTCGAAATGAAGAATCGGCGCTCTTACGAAGCCTCTGCCGCATCTTCGGACGCATGGGCGTGTTGAACCTTCCACTCAGCGTCATGGAGAACCCAGATAACCGTGCTAGTGAACGCCGCTTCGGTCCCAATGACTCCAGCTGTGTCCGTGACCGCATAGACTCCCCGATCCATCACGCAGACAACATCTGGAGCGAGCACAGTGGTATGCATGTCGGTGATTGTGATCGTCTGGCTCCCCACGGTCGCAAAGGCGGACTGCACCAGTTCTTCATACTCTGAGAAGCTCCGAATCATCTCTCCAACGTGTGAGAACCCGAAGGACGGAGAGTCGAGGTAGTAGGTCATCACATCATCGACATTCGCTTCCCTCCATGTGTTCCAGAACTCGGCGTGAATTGTTTTCACCTCCGCCGCAATCTCGGCTCTCTGTTCCTCGGTCAGTTCGGTTGTCGTTGGTTGACACGCGGCAAACACGGTCAGAGCGAAGGCTGCGATAACGAAACGGCGCATTGTCGTCTCCTCGGGAGGGTATTCTGGAACATGGAGAGTATGAAGCATGGAGGACTATTTGTAGTTCCAGATCGAGCGAGCGAGCTTCCAAGAACCGTCGGTCTGTCGTCGGTAAACTTGAAGCATCCCACACGATACCTGAATTTGCTCTCCACCATCCTTGGGTGTTCGATTCTCAATCCATACGCCGCGGTCAAACGCCCAGTTGCCCTCTACGACAAGCTCGTCCGTTTGATATGTCGCGTCATAGATGATTCGCTCAAAGACTGCCTCACAGAGAGAGCGAATCGCATCCTTCCCAGTTGCGGCAGGACGGTCTGGAGCGTCGAATACCACATCGTCTGTGACTATGTCGATGAACCCTTGTACATCCCCTGCATTGAATGCAGCGAGTTCCTTCTCCCTAAGAGCCTCAATAGCACTCATGTCAGATTCTGCACTGGGCGGTTCTTCCACGGGAGGTGGCGGCTCTGGTGCACACGCTGAAACGGATGCTGCAAAAACGGCCAAAGCGATGTGGTATCGTGTCATGAGATGCCTCCCAGAGGTCAGTTGTTGCAGGAGCGATGCTGTTGATTTTCCAACGGTCGCGTCGTCGGGCGGGCGTCTACTGCGGCGTCAAAAAAAGCGGCGTCTACTGCGGCGTCAGTCAGGCGGCGGGACCGATGGACCACCGGCGCAATGAAAGTGGGAACTGTATTAGCACCAAATGCACCGCGAGTCAACCGCAGTGAATTCCATGTTCAAACGGCCTAAAGTGGAGGCCTGGCGAGATGTGGAAGCAGTTGGAAAAGGGGTCTGTAACGGATACCGTATCCGTTTGCCTTCTCGCCAATGTCGCGCAAAACCAGGCACTCGTAGCACTGCAACCCTGACACTGTGGGGCAGGCAGTGGGCCGAAAGGAACTTCAGTCGCACAGCATTCCGGACCTCCCGGAGCGAGCGCTAGTGAGCGGCGAACCGACTTTGGATTTGTCGGTATGTTCGCGAACCACACTTCGCGGAGGGAGTGAAGGGGGGTGCGGAGCTCACGCCGCACCTTCAATCTGGTACTGCATTCCTGTTTTCTCGTAAACCTCCCTCGTCACCTCTCTCCTAATTATGTTGAAGCACCGAGCTTCACCACACAAGCAGATACAACCCAGGAGATAATGGCAGAACCCTTTGTCCCCGATGTTGCCATCAACATCTGCGAAAACTGTATTCCAGAGGCCCAACACCTTCCGCGCCAATGGACGCAGGACGGAGTCCACGTGTTGGTGCGCGAAGTTCCCTGTAGCGGCAAGACCGACAGTCAATATTTGTTACACACGCTTGAGGGCGTGACGTTCGGTGTGTGCACGGTCGCATGTCCCCACGGGTCGTGCCGGCTTGCGCAGGGCAACTACCGGGCCGAGGTGCGTATCCGCACCATGCAACGGCTGTTGGAGGAGATCGGACTCGAGCCGGAGCGGGTCGAGTTCCTCTTATCCTCACCCGAAGGCTCGTTCGACGACCTCGAACGCCATGTACGAGGTGCCGTCAAGCGGCTGGGTGCGCTGGGACCAAGTGCACTACAGTCGGCCCAACGACTCACTTGAATTGGTGACGATGGCAAACGCAACGTTTGAGCTACAAACGCGAATCGGGTCAGGTAAGCAGATCCTGGTCGCCGAGATCTCTCCCCCCAAAAGTGGGAACGCGATGCAGGTGCGGGAGCGGGCGAGGTTATACGCCGGTAAGGTGCACGCTCTTGGGGTGAGCGACAACATGCATGGGGCTTCGATGTCTGCGCTCGCCGCCGCCTCGCTCGTGGCGCAGGAAGGTCTCGAGCCGATTCTACACGTCGTCACGCGCGACCGCAACCGAATCGCGCTGGTCTCAGAGTGTCTCGGCGCGCAGGCGCTTGGTATTCGCAGCATCCTCTGTACCACGGGCACTCATCAGACACTCGGCCCGGCGCGTTCCGCGAAGAACGTCTTCGATTTGGATTCCGTCCAGCTTCTTCAGACCTATGCCAACCTCATGACTGACGGCTCAGTCGTCGGCGAGGAGCCCTTTGAAGGCGCCGGGCCGTATTGCCTCGGCGCAGCGGTCAACCAACACGCCGACCCACCCGAGATGCAGATGATGCGTGTCGCCAAGAAGGTGAAGGCCGGAGCCCAATTTCTGATCACCCAGCCTGTCTTCGATCTCGAACGGTTCGAGACTTTTTGGACCGAAGTGACAAACCAGGGCTATCACGAGAAGGTGGCCATTATAGCCGGTATCCGGTTGCTGAACGGTGCCGAAACGGCGAAGGCGTATGCCGGATCTCGTCCCCATCCGAAGATTCCAGAGACGGTCCTCGATCGTTTTGCGGCAAATACCGCTCCTGAGAAACAACAGGCGGAAGGAATAGCCATCGCGGTGGATACCGTCCAACGGCTATCTCAGCTGCCAGGCCTGAGGGGATTCGAGATTCGCGGGGAAGGTTTGGATGCGGCAGCTTTGTCGGTTATCGAGCAGTCTGGGCTAGGAGTCGCCTGAGGGTGCCGTCCAAGTACCACATCCACATAGAGCCCGCCCCACCGGGGGTCCGTCCCGTGGGCAAACTTGGCATCATTGATTGGAGAGAGGACTGCTCTAGCTGCCACAACTGCGTGAAGCGCTCCTGCGTTTACGGCTTCTACGATGATGAGGCAGACAGGCTGCGCAACGAGAACGGCTACCTCGACTACATCTACCAGTGCAAGGGATGTCTCACCTGCATTCAGAACTGCACCAAGAACATCCTGACGCGAGTCGTGAACCCCGAGTTCAAGCGGTTGGGAGACGACTATTTAACCGCGGACATGATCCTGGGCACATGGTACCAGGCTGAGACCGGCAAGATTCCCGTGTCCGGCGCCGGGTACGGTGGCCCGTTCAGCGGCCCCGGTTTCGATTCCATGTGGACCGACATGTCCGAAATCGTGCGGCCAACTCGGGACGGGATTCACGGACGCGAGTACATCAGCACGAGCGTGGATATCGGTCGCAAGCTACCCAACCTGGAGTTTAGGAACAGCGATCTCACGGTCATTCCACCGGCGTTGGTGGAGACTCCCTTACCCGTAGTTTTCGACGTGCTGCCGGATTTTCTCAATCGCGGTCAGATCACTCAGTGGGTGGTCGCCGCCGCGCTCGAGATTGGCGCCCTTGCCGTAGTCCGCGACAAGGACATTGAAGGGTTTTCAGACATTGGTCTGAGCAACGTGGTGCCGCTGCTCGACAATCCGGGATCAATTGAACACTCGGTGTTCGACGAAGCACTCATGGTGAATGTGCCATACGGTCCCGACGTGCTGCAAACGGCTTCATCTCTGAAACAGCAGGCACCCGACCGAATCGTATGTATACGTGTGCCGGCCACACCGGAGGTAACGGAACGGACTCGGCAGCTCGCGGGCGAAGGCGCCGAGGTTGTGAACGTCGTGTTCGATTCTCAGGGACGCGAGGTGGATTGCGCCAAACCCAGACACATGCGCGACGTGATCCGAGAAGTCCACGAAGCACTCACGAAGGACGGCATCCGCGATGAGTTGACCCTGATGTCGTCCGGCGGTGTCGTGATGGCGGAGCACGTTGCCAAGGCGCTCATCTGTGGGGTCGATCTGGTGGCAATCGACTTACCGCTGGCCGTTGCGCTCGAGTGCAGGTGGTGTGGTGAATGTGCCCGAGGGGAACCATGTCAGATCGCGCTCGAAGAAGCCGATGCAGACTACGCGGTGAGGAGGATCGTGAATCTGATGGGAGCATGGCACAACCAACTCCTGGAGGTGATGGGAGCCATGGGAATTCGCGAGGCGCGGCGCCTGCGCGGAGAAACCGGCCGCTGCATGTTCTTTGACGACCTCGAGAAAAACACCTTCGGCCGGTTGTTCGGCAAGCGTAAAACCGGCACCGGGGCCGCCGCGGTATGACTACCGTGTCCCGTACCGACACGGATCAGGGCGCTCAAACGGCCGAGGATTTTGCGGCCAACCCCGCGTTCACCGAAGTGTCGCGGGAGGTTCGTCCAGCACCGCCGCGATACCGCAACGAAATCGGCAAGTATAGCGTAACTCGCACCTCAATCTGTTCGAAGTGCGGTCTCTGTGCCGAGGTCTGCCAGCACGGAGTGCACGTACGTCAGGAGAGCTACTACCGGATGCTCGGTCCGTTCGACTACCGGTGTATTGGCCCTGACTGCGCGAATACCGATCACTACTGCATCGATGCTTGCCCATCTGCGGCGCTGACGGTTTTGCCCAATCCGATCTTCGATACGTTGGGCAACTATCGCTGGACGGCGGACCTGATCGTGAGCGGTTGGGAGATGGCGGAAACGGGGCACGCGCCGAGGCCCCACCTCGAAAGTGAAATCGGCGCGTCGGGCGGCGGGTTCGACAAGTTACGGTTTCACTTCCAGGATTCGCGGCCCTCCGATCTGCAAAAGTCCGACATCAATACCGAACTGGTTCTCAACCGACGTGGCGACGGCAGGCCCGAGACCAAGATCGACGTGCCATGGTACGGCGGTGGCATGTCGTTCGGGTCCACCAACATTAGGGTTCTGCTGGCCAAGGTGCGTGCAGCCAAGGCTTGGAACACCTTCAGCTGCACCGGGGAAGGGGGATATCCGGAGAGGTTCATCCCATACGCCGACAACATGATCACGCAGGTGGCGACCGGTCTGTTCGGCGTTCGTGAAGACACGATCAAGAGGGCTCCGATCGTCGAGTTCAAGTATGCCCAGGGTGCGAAGCCTGGCTTGGGTGGTCACCTGCTGGGTGACAAGAACACGGCCGCCGTGGCAGCGCTTCGTGAGGCGGTGCAGGGCACGTCGTTGTTTTCGCCGTTCCCGTTCCACAGCGTCTATTCGGTGGAAGATCACAGAAAGCACCTGGACTGGATCGCACACGTGAACCCGACCGCCCTGCTTTCGGCGAAGGTTTCGACTCCCACCGATGTGGACATGGTCGCCGTCGGCGCCTACTACGCGGGTGCTCACATCGTCCATCTCGACGGCAGCTACGGCGGTACCGGCGCGGCACCCAACGTCGCCAAGAAGAACATAGCCATGCCGATCGAATACGCCATCAACCAGGTTCATCAGTTCCTGGTAGATGAAGGTATTCGTGACAAGGTCACGGTGATCGCGAGCGGAGGCCTCCGGTCGCCGGCGGACGTCGCCAAGGCGATTGCATTGGGGGCGGACGGAGTCGTGATCGGAACCGCCGAGCTGGTAGCGGTAGGGTGTGTGCATTGTGGGGGATGTGAGAGCGGCCGCGGATGTGCGCGAGGTATCACCACTACAGACTCGGAGCTACTGGAGCTGGTTACGACCGAGTGGTGCACTCAACGAATCGTGAATCTCTACAACGCCTGGCGAGAGATGTTGGTGGACATAATGGACTATGAAGCAGATGACGGAGGGGTGCAGTGAGTCTGGTTCGCCGGCAGATGGGCGGCAACGCCAATGACAGAGCGGCAGCGTATTTGCGTGCCCGGGAGTCTCTGCGCCCGACACGCGACGAAGACTGGTTCCCAAAATCCGATGAGGCCGAAGGCGGGTGCGGCGTAACCGGGTTCGCCTGCACGATTCCCGTTGGCGGCAGGCACATTTACGAGCCGTCGATCCAGATGCGGAATCGCGGTAACGGAAAAGGCGGCGGCATCGCCGCATGTGGCCTGGTACCGGAAGACATGGGTGTATCTCGCGATGTGTTGGACGAAAACTACATCCTGCAGGTGGCGCTGCTGGACCCCAGTTCTCGCGGCGACGTCGAGAAGGAGTTCATCGACGCCTTCCTGGAGGTCGACCAGGGGGGGCTGGTACCGACCGTCGATGACTATCGCGATGTCCCCCTGCTCGAGGCCCGGCCACCGGATGTTGCGCGCTACTTCGTCAGGGTCAAACCAAGCGCGCTCGAGCGGTTCGCCGCAGAACGAGGCCTCACGGATCTGTCGGAACGAGAATTGGAAGACGAGTTCATCTATCAGAACTCGGTCAGGCTGAACCAGCGATTCTACTCTTCGATCGGAGAGAAGCAGGCGTTCGTGCTCTCGCACTCCCGCAACCTGCTGCTCCTCAAGATTGTCGGTTACGCGGAGGCCGCGGTTCAGTACTATCGCATGCCCGACGTCAGGGCGCACGTGTGGATTGCACACCAGCGGTATCCGACGAAGGGGCGGGTGTGGCACCCCGGGGGAGCGCATCCCTTCGTGGGATTGAACGAGGCGCTGGTCCACAACGGCGACTTCGCGAACTACCACTCGGTAACGGAGTACCTGGCTCAGCGAAACGTCTTTCCGATGTTCCTGACCGACACCGAAGTTGCAGTGCTTCTGTTCGACCTAATGAACCGCGTTTACAGGTACCCGATGGAGTACATTATCGAGGCGCTGGCCCCAACCACGGAACTCGATTTCGATCGCCTCTCGGAGCGGCGGCAGGAGATCTACCGCCAGATCCAGGCGGTTCACCTGCATGCAGCCCCGGACGGTCCCTGGTTCTTCATCATTGCCCGCAGCCTCGCCGAGTCGAACGAGTTCCAACTCGTCGGCATCACAGACACGGCGATGCTCCGTCCTCAGGTGTTCGCGCTTCAGGAGGGCGAAGTCTCAATCGGACTCGTCTGTTCCGAAAAGCAGGCCATCGACGCCACACTCGCAAGTCTTGCATCCGAGGACAAACGGTTCACTCCGGTTGCGGACAAATACTGGAACGCCCGAGGTGGCAGCTACAACGACGGCGGCGCTTTCCTGATGACCGTTTCGCCGAACGGGCAAAACGGCGACTACACGCTGCACACGACCGACAAGTTTGGCAACCGGGTAAAAACGGCGCAGGGGCAGGAGCACTGTGATCTTTCCGCGAACGTGGTATCGACGGAGAATGCCGAGGACCTAGCGCTTGTCGAGAGGGTGGTGGGTGCAGAGGGGGCAGGAGGTGCAGAGGGGGCAGGGGCACTCGTGGACTACTTGCAGGCATCACTGCCGAAGATGGATTACGATCGCTTGCGCGGCTTCGTGAACGGTATCGTCGAGCGAACCAAGGAGAAACAAGCGAGCCTGGGCATCGAAGCGTTGACCGCGTGCATCGATCGCCGCTACCCGACCGGGAACAAGAAGCGCGGTTCGGTAATCAGCATTCTCCGCGAAGGCCTGGAGAAGATCTTCGCGAGCCAGCCGCTTTGTGATGGAGCCACCCGCGGCGAGTACGTGCGGATCACGAAGGAGATCAGCGATAGGTTGCGCGCTCCGGCAAACGGTGAGAGGGTGTTGCTGATCGACGCCACCGGGTTCGAACCGCAGGGGACGGAATGCGACGCGGCGCTCGGTGTCAGAGCATACGAGTTGGGCTGGAAGCATCTGATCCACTACAACTCCCGCGGTACGCGATTCCACTCAGCCGGGCTCGGGATGGCCACCGACGATCTCCGGGTCGACTGTTACGACAACCCCGGGGATTACCTGGCATCCGGTATGGACGGCGTGCAGACATACGTCCACGGAAACGCTCAGGACCAGGTTTGTCAGATCGCCAAATCCGGGAAGCTGGTCGTCTACGGCGATGTCGGTCAGACCTTTCTCTACGGTTCGAAGGGTGGGGAGATCTACGTGCTCGGAAATGTTGCCGGGCGGCCGATGATCAACTCGGTTGGCTCGCCCAGGGTGGTCATCAACGGAACCGCTCTCGACTTTCTCGCCGAGTCGTTCATGGCTGGTGACCCGCTGGATGGCGGCGGCTTTGCCGTAGTCAACGGACTCAGGCTCGACGATAACGAGAGCGTCGTTCCGCTCGACCTGCCCTATCCGGGCGGCAACCTCCTTTCGCTTGCGTCTGGCGGCGCGATTTACGTGCGCGACCCGCACAAAACCTTGTTGGAGGACCAGCTAAACAACGGGGCTTATCTCCCACTCAGGGAGGACGATTGGAAGCTGATTCTCCCGTACCTGGAGGAGAACGAACGGCTGTTCGGCATCAGGATCAAGGAAGACCTCCTGACAGTGGATGGCGAACAGCGCTTGCCCGGAGATGTCTACACCAAAGTCGCCCCCGGCCACGACGAAGAGGTCGAAGCCGAACTCGAGGCGCTCGGAGACTAGCTGTGGGCGAAAGACTCACTTGGAACGACGACACCTTCCTGCGCGAAGTCGAGAGGCGGAGCGGTACGTCGGTTTCCGCGTGCTTCCAGTGCCACAAATGCTCAACAGGTTGTCCTGTGGGTTATGAGATGGAGGTGCTCACGAGCCAGGTTATGCGGCTGTTACACCTTGGTGCCGAGCAAGAGTTATTGGAGTCGGAGGCAATCTGGTTGTGTGCCTCGTGTGAAGCCTGTACTTCGCGCTGCCCAATGGACATCGACATCGCGTCCGTGATGGACACGCTCAGGATGATGGCGGTCGAGCGTGGAGTACCGGTTGCGAACAACCAGAGCGTCGCGTTCGGCAAGGCATTCTTGAACAGCGTCTCTCGTTTTGGCCGTGTGTTCGAGTTGGGAACGGTGATCCACTACAAGCTCCGCACGCTCGATCTGTTCTCCGACATCGACAAGGCTATCTCAATGATCTCCAAGGGTAAGCTCTCCCTGACACCCAATAGGAGTGGCGGCGCGCCGGATGCACGGCAGGTGTTCCAGCGTAGCGAGGAAGCGGAAAAGAAACGGTGAAGTACGCCTACTACCCTGGTTGCAGCCTCGAATCCACGGCATGGGACTACGAACGGTCCACACGGGCGGTGTGTGGTGCCCTGGGAGTCGAACTGGAGGAGATCCGGGATTGGACCTGCTGTGGATCTACGCCTGCCCACGTGAGCAACGCGTCTTTAGCGGTGGGCCTTCCCGTTCTGAACCTGCAAAAGGCGGCAGAGATGGGTTTGTCGATAATGACCGCCTGCGCTTCATGCTACTCTCGGCTTCGTTTCGCGAATTTTAAGGTGCGGAACCTACCTGGTGAGAGCGAAAGGTCAGAGTCGATCACAGGGAAGCCGTACGATGGTGAAGTCGAGGTGTTTCACGTGCTGGATGTACTCGCCAACCACGTCGGAACGGATGCCATTCTAAAACGCGTGGGCGCACCTTTGTCTGGTTTGAAAGCCGTGTGCTACTACGGCTGTCTGCTCTCCCGCCCTCCGGAGGTTGTCGCGTTCGAATCCGCCGACCACCCGACTAGTATGGACCGGCTGTTGGACGTCGCAGGTGCTTTGCCGGTCGATTGGCCGTACAAGACCGAGTGTTGTGGCGCGGGTCTGTCAATGAGCCGCCCCGACGCGGTCGCGCGCCTGACCGCCAGACTGCTTTCGATGGCTCGGG
>JBDGYW010000317.1:0-8618 GCA_039588935.1 Gemmatimonadota bacterium
CGGGTTATTGGCGCTCTCAAAGGATGACGCCAGCACTGCCGAGTCTCTTTTGCGCGAGGCGCTGGCCTTGAGGCGGCGAGTTTTGGGAGAGGAGCATCCCGATGTTGCGAGTCTCCACAATCTGGGGATGGCGCGAATGTCGGCGGGCGACTACGAAGAGGCCGGGCGCCTAAACCGCGAAGCTCTCAGGATAGAGCGCAAGACCAAGGGTAGTGGGGCTTCGGCCACCATCGGTGTTTTGGCGGTCATCGAGCACTACGCCGGCCGTTACGACGCGGCGGAAGCGCTCTATCGGGAAGCGCTCGACGCCGACCGCAAGAACTTGGGCGAAAGGCACACCGATGTTGGATTGAGTATGCAGAACTTGGCATTCCTGCTGCATGACTGAGCGTGGCCTCGCTTTTTGATGGTGCACGGGTCGAACTTTACGAGGGTGATTCGAGTGGGTCGTTCCCGTTCCCCTCTTAAGGGAAGGGAACGTGGGAACGTATATTCAAGGTTGTCGTACCAACCGCCAACCATCGGGAGTACGCTCGATCCAACCGACCGATTGAAGATCCCGAAGAACATCGCAAAGGTGTTGGTTTCGCACCCTGAGTTCACGACGGAGTTCGTCGTGTCGTCGTGGTCTGGCTCCGAGAGAAACGAGGACGCGATCACTTAACGAGTTGTCCAAGGAGGTGTCGTGTTCTTGGACCAGTTGCAGCCGCGTTGGGCTTTCTTCAGTCACGAGGGTAAGAGTGAGCGAAGGACCTGGTGGCGCAAAGCGATGTTCGCTGGTCAACAGGAGGTCGCCTCGTCGTCGTCTTAGATAGAGGATCGAATCGGCCCAGGCGTAGAAGTCTGAGCTTCCTCTGAGAGCGAGACCTGCGTTGTCGGTGGAATTTTTGCGAGTGTGGTGGACGAGGGCCACAGCGAGATGGAAAGTTCGCGAGAGTTCTCTCAGGGCGGCAAGGACCGAAGAAACTTTGGTCGCGTCGTTTTCGTCCACGCGTTGCAATCTCACATAGGGGTCCAGCACCAGAAGGCTGGGTCGGTATCGCGCGAGGGTTTCGCGAAGCCTTCGTAGGTCGTCGTTTCGGTCGAGCCGAAGGGACGGCTCGAGGATGAGACGCACATCGAGGGCGTCGAAGTCCGTTCTGCTGGCTTTGGCCAAGCTCTCGATGCGCTCGCGTATTTGCTCGGGAGCATCCTCAGCGGCATAGACAAGCACGCGGCCGGGTTGTGCCACGTCGAAGCGACCGAGACACGGCCGGCCTGAAGCCACTGCCACGGCGATTTCTAGGGCGAGCCAAGTCTTGCCGGATTTGGCGGAGCCTCCAATCACCCCGACCGCGCCTTGTCCCCACAGCTGCTCGACGAGCCACGGGGATTGTTCGAGCGGTCGTGGAAGTAGCTTTGCAGCCCGGACGACGCAAAGTTGTGTTGGTGAGTTCATGGGCGTCGTCTGTCCTGGGACGCGGCCGTTTTTGTGGTTGGCTTGGGTGGAGAAAACACTTGAGAAAACACTTCGAAGTAGAGTTTCTCATCGAGCTGGGGGAGCTGTTTTTGCGCTGCCATGGCGAGAAGCTCACCCGAAAGGCTCGTCAAGACCCGGAAGTTGCCGAGAGCATGCTCAGAAACGGTGGTGACGAGCTCACGAGTCATCAGTGCCGGGTTTCCGGCTACGGAGAGCAAGTGGTTGAGGGTAGCGCGGAGTTCGTCGGGCTCGGCGAAGTCGAGCTTCAACCTGGTTCGGATGCGACTTCCAAGCGGCAGGAGCTCTTCTCGCCTCAACTTGTCGGCGAGCCGTCCGTCGCCCGAGAGCACGACGGAAAGTAGCTGGCGGGAGTCGAATCGGTCACTTGAGAGAAGTCTGAGCTCGTTGAGCACGGAAGGGGTCATTTCCTGAGCTTCGTCGGCGAGGAGTATGGGACGAAGAAGCGTGGTTTCGATGTGGGCTTGCCAGCGTTCGCGAAGCACTTTGGCTCCAGCCCATCGGTTATGGGGCCGAAGCGCGACCTGGAAGGCATCTCCCAACTCACGGTAGAAGTCGGCAAGGTTGGCTTGGGGTCTGGAAACAACACCCACGATGAGCTCGGGTTGAGCGGAAAGCCGTTCCGCGACGAGCCTCAGGCTCACACTCTTTCCCGTGCCGGGTTCACCGGTGATGAGCGCGAAGCCCCCCTCCCGGGCAAGGCCATGCTCGAGCTTCCACAAGAAGCTATCTACGGCGGGTGTTGTCCGAAGCGCTTCGGTCGGTAGCTCGGGTGAGAAGGGGTTGAACTTCAATCCATAAAGCTGAAGCAGTTTCTTGTTCATTTTTTGTCGTCCTCCGAAAGTAGATAGGCAGGTGGTAAACCTAGTGCCGAGTACTCGGCAAGAAGCTTTTTGAGAAGCGGCGCGATGCCTGAAGCGGGTGGTGGCTCGCTTCGGTCGATGGGCTCGAGCTTTCGGCGTTGGGCGTTGGCGTTTTTGGTTTTGTTGAGAGGATAAAGCGTCGCAAGGAACACGTCCTTACGTTCGTCAACGAGCTCGATACAGCTCATGTCCCACCGGGCAAAGCGCACCGAGACCTTTTCGAGGTGACGGAAACGGGAAGGAATCTCGAAGCGAATGCCTGCCACGGTAAGAGTGCCGTCAGTTCGGCGCTGCCTCCGGGTGGCCCGCATGCGGAAGCGACTTCTGAGCTCGTCACTCGTCGGCGAGTCGCGAAGAACGTTGGGGTCTTTCAAGAACCTCTCGATGGGAGCGCAGCCGAGTTCGGAATGAAGACTTTTGTTGTACTCGAGCTCAACGAAGGCCAATGTCGCTTCGTTCAACTGCTCGAGCGTGAGTTTTTCCACCCCTTCGAGCATCGGCAACAACCTGCCTTCGATAAGAGCCCAGAACACCTCTTGCTTGGCGTTCTGATAGTTATGGGGCCGGCCCCATAACTATCAGTATGTGGTGCAGGAAAATATGTGGCGGTGATGCTGTAGGACTGCCTCTACAGGGCCGATGCCAGCCAGTTTACGCCACATAAATAGCTAGTCCATGATTGTCCTTCACCGTTCAAGAGAGGAGGTCGATCATGTTCTCAAGTCTTTTCAAACAACCGGCCGTCATAGCCCGGTACCTTGCAGGTCCGTTCGCGGATGAACGGGAGCGTTTCCTCAAGGAGTGTGAGGGACGCGGCTACTCGCGCTCCATGCTCCAGAAGATCGCATGGGTGCTGTTGGCAGTCGCGCACCGGATTCACATCGACCACGGCAAGGTAACGCGACGCGACATTGAACAGGCTGTGGACGGTCGCGCGCGATTCAAGCGTCGGCCCGACGTTGCGCAGGATTCCAAGAGTTCTCGCCAGCTGTTTGTTCACGTCGTAACCGAGTGGACACGTAGCCTCGGCTGCTTCGAGCCTCCTGCTGAGGTGGAACGTCCTTTCGCGTCGCAGATCAACGCTTTCGTCCGGTATTTGCAGAACGAGCGGGGATTGTCGCCAGTCACTGTTTCGACTCGCCGTGAGCGACTGGTCTGGTTTCTTGAGAGTCTTCATCCATCTCGTGATTCATTGCATACAATCTCCATTGCCGATGTGGACACCTTCATCGAGGCAAAGAGCAACCAGGGCTGGAAGCGCTCGTCACTTGCCAGCTTGGCCAGCAGTTTGCGCAGCTTCTTCCGGTACGCGGAAGGCCAAGGCTGGTGTTCTCCGGGCATAGCTGCTGTTATCGAGTCGCCCCGGCTCTACGCTCGGGAAGGGCTTCCTGAGGGACCAAGCTGGGAAGTGGTCCAACGCCTACTGGCCAGTACCCGAGGGGATGATCCCTCCGACATCCGGGCTCACGCCATCTTGATGCTGCTGGCCGTTTATGGATTTCGGCGGGGCGAGGTCGCCGGCCTAGCATTGGATGATCTGGACTGGGCCGGCGAGCGAATCGTGGTGTCGCGACCCAAACAGCGCCGCATTCAGTGTTATCCGTTGCTGCCCGCCGTTGGGGAGGCCATCCTGCGCTATCTGCGCGAGGTGCGGCCACGCTGCGTGCATCGGGCCCTGTTTCTAACCCTGAACGCCCCCCTTCGCCCGCTGTCCGCTAAGAGCATCACTCCCCTTGTACACGCCCGTCTCAAGGATCTTGGAGTGACCCTATCCCCGAGCGGCGCCCACTGTCTGCGTCATGCTTGTGCAAGTCATCTCCTCGCTTCGGGCTTTTCCCTGAAGCAGATCGGCGATCATCTCGGCCATCGCGCCGCCAACTCCACCTTGAGCTACACGAAGGTTGACCTCGCAGGGCTGCGGCAGGTGGCAGAGCTCGATCTGGGAGGATTGCTATGACGCTTTCGGCAGTTGTCTCCCGGTACGTCTCCCACAAGCGTGCCTTGGGGTATCGGTATCGGAACGAAGAGGCGGTCCTGCATGCTTTCTGCAAGGCGTTGGGGGACAGCCCCATCGCAAACGTCAAGGCAGAGGACGTATTGAACTTCTTGAATGGAAGAGGGCCTATCACAGAGACCTGGGCAAAAAAGCACCGGGTACTCTCTGGTCTGTACCATTTCGCTCTGACACGCGGCATGGCAGAGCGCTCTCCGCTTTCGAGCACCATCCCCAAGCCGACCGTCCTCCCTTTCGTGCCGTACATCTACTCCCGTGAAGAGCTCAAGGCCCTTTTCGATGTCGTTCCTTCCGCCTGTGCGGGCCGTGCGGCCATCGAGGAGGCGGTCTTCAGAACATTGCTCCTGTTGCTCTACGGAGCTGGCCTTCGGCTCGCAGAAGCCCTAGCGCTCACCCTGGGTGACGTCAACCTACGCGAAGCGTACTTGCGTGTCCGCGGGACGAAGTTCTTCAAGAGCCGCCTGGTCCCGTTGGGCAAGGATCTGAAGGGTGCCCTGAGCAAATACGCCGTCAGCCGCCGGGAGCGGCACGGCTCAGGGGAAGAGGCACCCTTCTTCTGTTTCCGTGACGGCTCGCCCTTGAGCCAATCCGCTGCTCGCAGCGCCTTTCGACGGCTGCGTGCCCATGCGGGTGTGCGGCGCGAGGGAGGTGCTCGTCGTCAGCCGAGGCTTCACGATCTGCGTCACACAGGCGCGGTTCACCGCCTCATAGAGTGGTATCGCAGCGGTGCCGACGTGCAAGAGTTGCTGCCCAAGCTGGCAACCTACTTGGGTCACGTGGATCTGTCCGGGACGCAACGCTATTTGACACTGACCCCGGAGCTGCTTCGGCAAGCGAGCCAACGTTTTGAGAACTACGCACTGGAGGGCGAACATGACTAACCCGAACTTGCTTGGCCCCTGGGTACGGCGCTTTCTGCTCGAGTACTTGGTCGGGGAGCGCAACCTGGCGATCAACACCCGCACCAGCTATCGCGACATGCTGGTTCTTCTTCTACCCTACGTGGCATCCCATCGCAAGAAGCCTATCGAACGATTGACGATAGCCGACCTGTCACCAGCGGTGGTCCGCAAATTCCTGAGTCATCTCGAGCAAGAGCGCCGCTGTTCCGTTGCCACTCGCAACCAGCGCTTGGGGGGCCTTCATGCATTCGCGCGATTCATCGGGCAAAACAGCCCCGAACACGTCGAATGGTGTGCGCAGATCCGCCTCATTCCCTTCAAGAAAACCACACGCCCGAGTATCATCTACCTAGACAAGCCGGAGATGGATGCGCTCCTGGCCACGCCCGATCGTCGCACGTCTCAAGGCCAACGCGACTATGCTCTGCTGTTGTTTCTCTACAACTCGGGGGCGCGGGCGAGCGAAGCGTCGGCACTCAGAATCGCGGATATCGACTGGTATGCTCGATGCGTCCGGTTCCTTGGCAAAGGCAAAAAGCAGCGCACCTGCCCGCTATGGGCCATTACCGTGGAACAGTTGCATCAGGTTGCCGCGCAGCGCTCGCCCGAGCAACACGTCTTCCTCAACCGCAATGGGCACCCCATCACGCGCTTTGGCATCCACACACTGGTCGAGCGCCACGCCTTGAGGGCCGTAGTTAAAGCACCGTCGCTCGCCAAAAAGCGCGTCAGCCCGCACGTTATCAGGCACACGACAGCAACCCATCTCTTACGTGCAGGTGTAGACATCAACACCATCCGTTCCTGGCTGGGTCACGTCTCCCTCAACACGACGAACATCTACGCAGAGACGGACCTGGAAACCAAAGCGCGCGCCCTGGCCACTTGTGCACCAGAGGCCGGGGACCACAAAACAAAGCCCTGGCGACTTCGGCCAGGTTTGATGGAGTTTCTCCGCGGACTGTAGTTAAAAAACTATGTGGTCTTCAACTGGATCCCGGCGACAGCTTTGCCGACACTTGGGGCTTGGAGGCCACATATTTTTCCGCGCCACATACTGATAGGCAGAGTATGGAAGCGTGAGCTCGTGAACGATTCCGAGACCAAGTAGACCTTGCTCGACCTCCGCGGCCGTCTCAGCACCACCGTTATCGGTCATGAGCGCCCTTGGAAGCCCTCGTTTTTGGATGGCTTGCGACAGACCGTGAACGAAGTTTTCCACGGTCTCGGCTAGATACCACTGGACGTGGCACGCGAGGCGACAACGGTCATCGAGTACACCCAACAGCTGGGGAACGACCCACTGACCTTGCCGTGTCAACACCGATAGCGAGCCCGAATGGAAGTCCGCGTGCCACAGGCCGCCTACATACTCCACCTCGTAGCTTCTTACTTCGAGTTTCTCGAGACGTTGTTCGGCTCGCTTCGCCCCCTCGGTGTGCCGTGAACGCCGCCTCCGTTGGCGAAACAAGCCTTCAGACTTCATCCATCGCCGCACCACAGCGTACGAGGGAACTCTTCCAAGCTCGGGCTGTGCATCGACCACCACCCGGAGGTTGTCGTAGTGAAGCTGATAAGACCAACTTTTATGTTGTCGGTACTGCGCGCGGAGCCGCTGCCGGATTAAAAGCCCGAGACTTGGGTGTTCACCCGCGTCTTTCCGAATTCGGCTCTTCAGCTCTCCCACAGGGTCCCGAGCTTCTCGAACTTGGTAGTACCACCGCTCGATCGTTGAAAGGCCGAACCGGGTAGGAATGCCCGTAAGGGGGTGGCGATAATCTCGGTCCGCCAACTTCTCGAGCTCGGAGCGCAACTGTCCCTTGCCGGGTGGCGCCGCGAGCAAACAACCAATCACCGAAAAACGGAACCGAGCCCATCGGTCGCGTATCGATTCCTCACTCGGAGTCTTCATGCCGGTTTTCCTCTGAGGAGAGGTTTTAACCGGTTTCAACTCAAACGAATAGTTCGCATCTTCTGCGGAATCTAATAATCCACCGCGCAGTTCGCCCCGCCGGTCAGTGGCATCAGCAAGCCGAGCACCGCGAGGACCCGCTCCGAATCGCTTCGTGCCTCGAAGCGTTCAACAAGAGATGCCGGTAGCTCTGAGCTGTCCACGGGCGGAACGAAGCGGGCGCGCGTCGCCCTCCAAGACTCCGTTCGTACAAAACTGTCTCGCCACCACTGCCGCCACCGATGGAGCGTTCTCCGGCTCACTCCAACTAACTCCCGCATCGCCTCTGCCCGTTTTTCCGTGATGCCGTGAATCATCGCCGAGACCAACACCACCACGGCTGCCAGGTACACCCGGCGCCCCATGAACCGCAGCGACGGTGGCGTTACCCGGCGACGACATCCTTCCCGGCAACAGCAGAAGCTTTCACGTACACAGAATCCTTCCGGCAAACCGAAAGGATCGCCTCGGGGTTTTCGGACGTAGGCCGCTCGGTGCAGTCTCCCTCCGCACGCGCAGCCCTCGCTTCGATATCGCTCCGCTAGATCTCGGTCAAACAGAAGAAGGGATAGGAAGAAACTTGAATCTCGAAGTGTTTTCTGCCACAAATGACATCTCCTTGCGTTTTGTCACACAAGGAGACAACCCCTTTGCGGCGTTTGTGTCAAGCTCCGTGAGGGGGTTTTTCTTTTTCCCCTCAGTAAACTCGACCAGAAATCAGCCTAAACACCTCATGGAAGGTGGCCATTCTGAACAAGGGGGACGACCAAAATGCCGAGATAATACTCCGGGAGGTCGTGGCGATTCAGCGAGAGCAGCTAGGAGAGCTAGGAGATAATCATTCGGGTGTGGCCGTTCCCATGGGCCATTTGGCAATGACACTCGTGAGCCAGGGTAATTACATGGAAGGCGAGCACCTGTATCAGGAGGCGATCGCCATCCATCCGGGGCTCCTGACAGAAGGCGGTCCACAGAGGGCAGAGACTCGCAGCGTCTACGGTGTTTTGATGACCCAAGTCGGCCGCTACGAAGAAGCCGAGCCACATCTGATCGGTGGCTTGGAAACCCTGACGAGACGATTAGGCCTGGGAGACGATGGAGACGATCGGACACAGAGAGCGGTCAGTCGTCTCGTGGATCTGTACGAAGCTTGGGGGCAAGCCCGACAAGGCCGCCGAGTACCGCGCCATGCTCGAGCACTGAAGATCCGCTAGCCAGCCAAATCTCGAATTATGTAAAGCCGCATCCACACCAGCTGTGGACGGCGTGTGAACAATTATAGTTTCCAATCACTTTATGTAAAATTGGGCCCCATCCCCTATTTCGCTCTATTTTACATAATATACCTTATCGGACGTTAAATATGGCGTGGAAAAACGCGACTCCCGAAAAAGTCGGCGATTTGGAAGCT
>JBDGYW010000318.1:0-7173 GCA_039588935.1 Gemmatimonadota bacterium
GTGACTCGACTTGGGATCTCTCGCCCAGCGAGCGAACCACGGTTCGTGGAGGGAGATGCCGAGTGGCGAAGCCGCGCAACTGAGCCTCCCGGCGCCTCCCGGAGCGAACGTTGGTGAGCGGTTACTCGACTTCGAGTCTGCCGCATCTGCCGCTCCCGCCGCCCATGGCGTTCATGCCGCCTATGCCGCTTATGCCGCCTCTGCCGTTCCTCCCGCCCCTGCCGTTCCTGGCGCCCAGACCGCCTCTCCCGCTCCTCCCGTCTCTGCCGCCGCCTGCGGCCCCCCATCACCACCCCTACCACCGCCCCAGCTCCAACTGGAGCCGATACTCAGCCTCACTCGGCAGCTCGGCGCTGTCCTCGTAAAACGCCCGTGTGAACTCGACCTCGCCTCTGCCTGCTTCAGTCAGTTCGTAAAACCGCCGCGCGCCGTCGTGTACGACGCTGCCCTTGGGAATCTTTGTGGCTGCTACGAAACGCGTCGTTTTGAGCCTCTGAATGACACGGTAGAACGCTTCGCGGCTACAGTCCGCGCCGCGTCGCCTCAACTTCTTTCGCAATTCCTCGGCGGTGCAGCCCCCACCTTCCAGCACTACCAGGAACGCGAACTGATGCTGTGTCACCGTGGGAAGCGCCTTGACCGTCATGACACCAGCTCCAGGGCCGACCGTCGGTAGTACGCGCGCGTGGTTTCGAAGGCGCGCCTGCCATCTGTGGTGAGTTCGTAGTAGCGCTCCCGGATGGCGAAGTCGCCGACGAGCCTTGCTCTATACCAGCCGCGCAGGAGACCCTGTTCTTCTAGCTGCTTGGCCAGCTGATAGAACGTTGCGTTGCTACGCTCGATCCCTCTGCCACGCAGCAAAACGCGTATCCCCCTCCCTCGGCGCGGGTGCGCGACCAATGTTTCCAGCACTCGGAACTGCAGGTGTGTGATCGGTGGCGGTTGTGGTACAAAGGGTGACGTGATCATGTAGCCTCCTTGATTGATTCAGCGGTTAGCGAGTGTGGCTATCAGTGCGGCGGCACCCGCTGCACCGACGCACAATCCGACGGTCGAACCGATCGAGAAGCGGGTTCTGCTGAGTTCAGCGATGTATCGGGTCGACAGATCTCGGCACTCAGCGGACGCGTTGTCGTAACCGGTCTGGAGTGCGAGAACGTTGCGTGCGTGCAGCGTCGCGACTGAGTCCTGCAGTGCGGCTACTTTTACGCGCAGGGAGTCGACGGCCAAGAGATTGTTCTTCTGCTCGCGCCACGATGCCGCGTTCTCGTGATCGATCAAAAACGTCTCGGTGAACCAGGCCGGTATGAGGAAGTACTCGAGGCCCAGCGTGTCGTCCGGCTCGAACGGGATCGTGGTGATGCCCCAGTTCGAGTGAGCCATCTCGGGGAACGTCGCTTCGAGCCTCGCCTGGAGATCGGACGATTTCCGCAGACGGCGAACGGAGATTGCGCTCTCCCGTCGAGAACGCTCGAGCAGGTCTACATGGTCGCGAAGCATGCCGATCTCCGCTTCCTTGTTATCCCGCGTCTCCCGCAAGCGCTTCTGCAACTCTGCGTTCACGGCAACGATCGCTTGAATGGAGTCGCGCTCCCTCTCGAGTCTGCCCACCTGCGCCTGCACCCTTGCGATCTCATTCTGGTTTCGAAAACGCGCGACCTGGTAGCAGACCACGAGGGACAGGACTACCACGGCCGCCACCAGAGTCTTTGTGAGCCGCGCGTCAGCCATTTCGCACCTGGAGCAGAGACTCGGCCACGCGCTCAAAGCCGAGTGCGGTCGCAATCCGTTTGACGAGCTGGCCGCTACCGGTGACGAGTTCGTACTTGACCTTGTGCCCTCCAGCCTCGGCAGCCGTCAGCCTGATGTGAGTGTCTCGGCGGCCGAGTTCCATTATGAGGCCCTTCACCGAACTGCCGGCGGCGACCGACATATTCGCGATTTGCGCGATGTTTGATTCGAACAGAGCGTCGAGCGCTTCCCCGTCGAGGCTGGGTTCATTCGGATTCTCGGCCTGCGGAATCGTCACTCGGTCGAGCTTGCAGTCGGTGATGATGCGGTCCCAGAGGGTCTGCATCGGCGCCGGATCGGTCTTGTCCGGGCGGACCATGGCGTGCCCGATGATCCCTTTGAAGTCGGCGAGTCGCTCGCCGTAGTAGTCGTGCGGTGGGTACGGCACCCGGCGTTCGATCGAGTAGGTGTCGCAGAGGTGACTGATGAGTTCTACGAGTTGGTCGGTCTGGGCGGGCTCGTACTTATCGAAGTACCGATAGCCACGGTACAGTCTGCCGTAGTCGAACACCTCCGCGCGCGGCTTGACGGTCTTGGGTGAGATTCGATCGAAGCAGTAGAGCCTGCCTTCGAACTCGGTGAGGCCGCCCTCGCTCGCGATCTCGATTCCGATGAACCGTTGCTCGAACTTCATCTTGCGGGCGGGCGGCCATTTGAGTCCGAACTGAAAGGCCCAGGCGGTCGGTTCGAACACCTGGTGTGAAGTCCCGTCGCGATCGATGATGAACGCGGTACCGACCATTCGGCGCTTGCCAGTTCTGGTTCTGTCTTTCAGCCAGTGATTGAGCGTCGAGGCGGCGGTCCCACCGACGGTGTGATGTATTGCGATCCCGGTCTTCTTTCGCGCGGCGGGGAAATACTCGCCTTCAGGGAGTCGCAACGAGTGGTCAAATGCTGGTTGTGCGTATTTCAGTGCCATGCCGACGCTCCGTTCAATGCGTGGAGCGCAGCATAGCACCCAAGTCTCAACAAACTATCAACAACTCAGTATCTGAAATACCCAAAAACGACCGAACAAAATTCCCGCATATTCACCTTGCGCCGAGCGGTAAGTCGTTGGGGTTATTGAAAATACAGACACGTGCCATGCCTTTCGGCGGTTGTTGATAGTTTGTTGAGGGTAGGCCTTTTTGTTGATGCAGCGTTGATTTTCAGAGATTTGGCGGGTTCTTTCGCGCCATGATGCTCGGAAACCGCTTCTTTCTTGGCTCCAACTAGGGCCCTGGTCGCCTGGACACACCTATCAGGCAGGAATCCGGCTCATTTTTGCCATCACTCGGCACCTTAACTTTATTTGAATCAACGTGTTGAGAGTTCGTTGATAGTTGGTGGGTATCTTGTGGGGTAAAGAAGGAGCGCGCTGTGACGGGGTTTCCCCATTTAAAGATGTTAGGTATTCCAGTTCTCACCGATCCGCACGGAGAGGTAATCAGATTGCGGTCGCGAAAGCAGCTGGGTTTGCTGGTGTTCCTGACGCTCGACGCCAGGTTCGAATCCGCTGCCCGGGAAAAGATTGCAGATATGCTCTGGCAGGACTCCGGCAAGCACTCGCTGCATTCGCTCTCTCAGGCGTTGACGGAGATCAGACAAAGATTGGGTCGCGAAGCCATAGCTGGAGACCGAACGACGGTAAAGCTGCAAGCCAAAGTCGCCACCGACATCGACTACTACGATGTGGAATCCCTACCCAGCCAGATCCCGACGCCTCTGGAGGGTCTGGATACATGTGGGGGCCCGCGCTTTGCCCAATGGGTGGAAGCGAGGCGCGATATCATTCTCGCGCAGATCGAAGCCACGTTGAGCGATCGACTCATCGAGGCTCGCGCGCACGGCCGAGTCCAGGCCGCGCGTGACCGCGCGGAGCAACTATACAGTATAGATCCATACAACGAGGCAGCGGTCAACGCTCTCATTGGCGACCGCGTTGATTCAGGCAATTGGGCCGGAGCGTTTCGGTTGCTCAAGAAACATGTGGACGTTTGTGCAACGGATTTGGGCCGTACACCCTCGATAGAGGCGCTTGTCTCACTGCGGCGGTACGAACGCGGCGCCACACAGAAACCAAGAGTTCACGAACGCAGCAAGGGATATGGGCGCCGAACAGAGCCGGACGCTTTTGTCTTCGTCGGCAGGGAAACGGAGATGACCCGCCTCGAAACGATCTCGAACCAGGTGGCTGCCGGACTGTTCCGGTCTTGTGTGCTACGAGGTCCGGATGGCATAGGCAAGACAACGGTTCTGCGTCGTTTCGTCGTTTCGGCCGCGGCCGCCGAGTATGCGCCCGCATACATAGTGACCTGTCAGAAGATTGGTCAGAGCATTCCGTTCGCGGCGGTATCGGATCTACTCGATCAGATGTCTCGCGATCCGGCTCTGAGTGGGACCAAGACCATCTGGCTGTCAGAGGCGAGCCGTATTGCACCAGGCATCAAGGCTGCGTATTCGGGAGTGGATGATCCGCCTGTCACACCGCCCGAGACGGTGCGAGTACGGCTGGCCGAAGCCTTGAAACAAATGCTGGCCGCGATTGCCGACGGCAAGCCGGTCTACCTCGCGTTCGACGACCTGCACTTCATGGACCCGGCGAGCAGGGATGTGTTGCACATGCTGGCGAGGAGGCTCGAGGGGACGCCTGCACTGCTCTTGGCTGCGGTTCGTAGCTCCGAAACGGAAGCAGGGCCCGGCGCGGCTGCGACCATCGAAGGCGTGAAGTGGCAGGGAACGATCGACCTCGAGCCATTCACTGAGACCGAGACTGAAGAGTTGGCCTCAGCGCTTTTCTGGGTAGGCAGGCCTGTCGACGATGCCGTGACGCGGAAGATCGTGGAGTTGTCGGAGGGCATGCCATTGCTCACCGAAATGCTCGTGTCGGATTGGGAAAAGAGTGGCGAGCAGTCACTGGTGATCGCCAAAATGCGTGGCGAAGATGACAACATCAGATGGAGCCCTCCAGACACCATGCGCTCGGCGTTGGCCCGGGAGTACGACGGACTATCGAAGTGCGGTCAGCGGCTCTTGCATCTGATTGCGACCGCCGGGCGCAGGATGCCGCTCGAAGATTGCTGTCGGCTCTTGGCGGAACCGACCGAAAAGGTAGGTGCGGCGGTGTTCACGTTGATCGAGCGCAGCATCGTCTATCTCGACGGCAACGGGTTGGACTTCAAGAGTGATCTTCACAGGGCCTTCGTGTACTCGACACTCCCAGACGAAACGCGGCGGTACCAACACGCTCATCTCGCGCAGCACCTCAGCGCCGCGAAAGACCAAAGTGAGTTCCAGTACGCGCTTGAGGCCTCGCACCATTTCCTCAAGGCTGGATGGATCGACGAGGCGAAGGAGCTTGCCTGCACAGGCGCCGATCGCGCTATCACGTGGGGTGCGCCGAAGGAGGCGCAGAAGGCGCTAGAGGCGGTTATCGCTGTCACACCTCAGCGCGGGTCGATGACGTTACGGCTCTTGCGGGCACGCGCTCTCACTGCTATTGGGAAGTATCAAGATGCGCTCACTGTGCTCGCCGAGTGGCGGCCAGTAGCACCCACACAGCGTGAAGACGCGCTTGCGGCAACCATTCGTGCAGACGCTCTGCACCGCGGACGTTTGGAGAATGATGCCACAATCAAGCAAGCCCTCGATCTAGCATTAGGTTTGGCCGAGAAATCTGGTGACGACTCTCTTTTCGTGACTGCGCTGCAGATGAGTGCTGAGTTGGCGTCTGAGACTGGTGACTCAGAGGCGCTTGCGTCGGTGCAAACAAGAACACACAGGATCGGAATATCCAGTAGACAGCCGACGACGAAGGCCCTTGCCCGCCTATCTCAAGGATACTGTCTGCTTGTGGCAGGAGACACGATTGGAGCTGAAGATGAGTTTCGTAAGTGCGTCGCGCCACTAAGTGAACTGCACCTCGATCCTGAGTTGCGGCAAGTGTACAATGGAATAGGTATTGCCTGCTATTGCCGCGGCGCAATGGGAGAAGCGATCTCGGCATTTGAACTCGCCATCAAATTGGCAAACAGGATCGGCGATTCGGTTGCAGCTGCGACCTCCTGGTCGAACCTGGGCGCTGTGCATGAGGATCTTGGCAATCTTGAGAAGACGCACAATTGTTACGATTCTGCGTTGTCACACGGCGAGGTCGCGACAAACCCTCGTCGCGCAGTCGAGTTTCACCTGAACGCCGCAGGCCTGAAACTGATCACTGGCGATCTTGTCGGCGCCGACCATTTCGTGTCGGTCGCTCGCAGTTGGGCCGAAAAGTCACAGCTATGGTGGCTCAAAGCAGATGTGATGCTGGCGGCGGCAGACACCTGTCTGGCAAACAGCAATCCAGATGAAGCTTGGACACTCCTGGACGAAGCACAGTGTACAATGGTGGGGCGCTACTACGCACTTTCGAACAGGGGTCGGTACCAGCGTTTGCGGAGGCATCAGATCTTCAGTACACGGGGCCTGCCTGCATTGCTGCATCTGGCGGAGGCGGAGGACCTCTCACAGCAGTGCGTTCAACTCACAGGCCGGCTCGAGGTTATGGCGTTCGAAGAATGGGCAAGGTGTCAGGTGAAGCCTGCGGTTCAAGCCACTAACTCAATCCGCCACGAACTGCAGGTCCGCGGTCTGTTGGGCGTGCTACGACGTATCGACGCCCTTGGTTACACAAGCAAATAGGTAGCGGGTGTTCGCCTGCTGATCAGCGAGCGATTCGCATCCCCAAGCGGTGTTTCTTGAATCTGACAGGTTGGGGTGCGGTGCGGGTCCAGTCCAAAACCATGGCACGAATGGTAGGACTCTCTGTGAAAGCCTGAACAAGCTGAGGGTCGAATTGCCTGCCCGAACATCTGTGAAGCTCTGCAAGAACCTGCTCGAAAGAGAGGGCGTTACGGTAGGGTCGATCCGTTGTCATCGCGTCGGTCGTATCGGCGATCATAACAATCCGTGCTCCGACAGGGATCGCTCCACCATCGAGTCCAGCGGGATATCCACTTCCATCGTAGCTCTCATGGTGATGTTCAACACAGCGTTGCACATATCCACGGAGGTTCGAGATCGTTCCCACAAGCTCGGCACTCCTGCGAGAGTGCGACTGCATCACCGCCATCTCCTGTTCAGTAAGCTTCCCTTCTTTACGAAGGAGTGGAGCGAATTCCTCAAAGATCTTTCCAACGTCATGCAGTAGCGCCGAAGTTGCGATACATTCGATCTCCTTGTAGCCAAGACCGACCTCCCGCGCCAGTGCCCGGGCCAACTCCGCAACGCGTTGAGAGTGACCGCTAGTATAGGGATCTCGTGCTTCAATAGCCTTGACCATCAAGTCAAGAAGTTCACGGTTTGTGTTCTGGAGTTGCAGGTTGACAAGGAACGTGTGGCGGAGGAACAAGATCGGCA
>JBDGYW010000319.1:0-7156 GCA_039588935.1 Gemmatimonadota bacterium
TACGTGCGCGAGTGGCTCGCCGCGATGGCGACCGGCAGGATCGTCGAGCATTCACCCGACGACGGTACGTACATGCTCCCGCCGGAACATGCCGTGATGCTCACCAAGGCGGCCGGGCCCGACAACATGGCTGCCTTCGCCCGTCTGATCCCGATTCTGTCGGTAGTGCACGACGGAATCATCGACAGCTTCCACAATGGCGGCGGTGTGTCCTACGACCGGTATGACGATCTCTTGGGTTTCTTCGCGGGCTACACGGCCCAGGTCTTCAACCGGTCTTTGGTTTCGAAGGTGATGCCGCTCATGCCTGTGGTGGAGGAGGGGCTTGCAGGTGGAATCGACGTGCTGGATATCGGCTGCGGTACGGGACACTCGACGAACGTGATGGCGCAGGCCTGGCCCGACAGTCGCTTCACCGGGTACGAGTTCCGGGATCAGGCGCTCGACCGAGGGCGGGCACAGGCGGAATCCCTCGGGCTGAGCAATGTGCGCTTCCTCAATCGCGACCTAGTCGAGATGGAGGAATCCACCGCCTACGACCTCGTGACTGCGTTCGACGTGATCCACGATCAGGCCGAGCCCCGGAAGGTGTTGCGGAACGTCGTCAAGGCGCTCCGGCCGGGGGGCACCTTCCTCATGGTGGACATCAAGGCGTCGAGTCACGTCCACGACAACGTCCAATATCCGATGGCCCCATTTCTCTACACGACCTCGACGATGCACTGCATGACCGTGTCGCTGGCGCAGGGAGGCGAGGGCCTGGGCTCGATGTGGGGTGAGCAGAAGGCGGTGGAACTCCTCACTGAGGCGGGCTTCGAGGATGTAGCCGTGCACGAGATCGAGGGAGACGTCTTCAACAACTACTACATCGCCACCAACCCTTGAAGCGATCGCCATGAAAGGTACTGTCAACTTGAATGAGATCTCCTGCTGAGGGCGCGATCCAAGAGACCGGAAACCTCTGATTTTCGGCTAGTTTCGAAATGGGCTCGATGTCTAGATGCGAGCAATCATTGCTAAGTTGACAGTACGAAGAACACAAACCATCACCGACACCTGCGGTAGGTTCAGGGGGTAACGAGGGCTGCCGCGAAACAACCGCATGAACCCATTGACCGAGAATCAGTAGGTCGCGACGTAACAGAGACAAGGCGCCGTGGAAATGAAATCGGTGCGGCGTATTCACGCGCGGCGGAAGCGCGGACGTCACCTGAGTTGATCGGGCGGTGGCCTCAGTTGCCTCATCCACCGCCCCGCCTAATCCGCCCTCAGCGCCTCCATAGGATCCACCTTTGCCGCGCGCCGCGCGGGGAGCCAGCTCGCCACCAGTGCAACAAACGCCAGCACCGCCGACGCCAAGACAAAGGCACCAGGGTCTGTTGGCTCTACCCCGTATAGCATGCCGGCCAGTACGCGAGTTGTCGCGGCGGCGAGTCCGAGCCCTACCACCAACCCAATTCCGATGAACACGAGCGACTGTCTGACGAAATGAGCTTCTACCTGGATCGGTCGAGCGCCGAGGGCTACCCGCATGCCGATCTCTCGAGTGCTCCTGCTCACCACGTAGGACACTACGCCGTACACTCCAACTGCCGCGAGGGTCAGTGCAACGATTGCCGCAATTCCGAGCAGCGCTGAGACAAATGAAAATCGTGCCGTGGATTGGGCCACGACATCGTCCATCGTTTGGGCGCTCACGATCGGGATAGACGGATCGATCGCACGCACGGCCTGACGGATCGCCGGCAGGAGTGACATTGGCTCGGGGAGGCCCGTCTTCACCACGAGCGCCATGGTCGTAGGCCGCCACCATCCCCAGTTGGACGGTGTGTTCGGGTCGTGCACCACGGGATAGTAGATCGATATCGCCGGGTCGCCATCTAGGGCCTCGGCAGGGTGGTCGCCGACCACTCCCACGACCCGGTAGAACGGCTCAACCGTGCGTCCGCTCGGCGCGACTCCTTTGCCGATGGCGTTTTCGCCAGGCCAGAAACGATCCGCGAATGCCTGGCTAACGACTACCGCTGCACGCGTCGGGTCGAGGTGATCCGCATCGGTGAGTTCGTGTCCCTGGAGAACGGGAATGGCCATCGCGTCGAAATAGCCCGGTGTAGCTCGTTCCTGGCCGGCGCATGTGCCCAAGCCCGCCGCATTCAAACGATCGTACACTGCCTGTTCCTCAAAACCCTGGACGGTGCACCCGAAGCTACCCTCTACGGGAAGCTCCTCGGACATGCCTGCACCGATTACACCGGGTAGAGCACGGACACGATCCAGGATCTGGGAGTATGTTCTCCATATCTGTACGTCGCTGTCATACCGTTGCGGCGTCAGATACAATCGTGCCGTCAGCACCCCCTCCGCTTCGAACCCGGGATCTATGGAGTTCAGGCGGCGCAAGCTCTCGACCAGGAGCCCGGCTCCCACGATCAGGGTGAGTGCAAGCGCCACCTGAGAGACTACGAGCATCGCGCGAAACCGCTGTCGTTTCTTCCCGGCGCTGAACGCTCGACCACCCGCGAGCGATCCGACGGCCGGTTCCGATTGGTGTCGGAACAGCGAGAACACACCAAGTGACATACCAATGATCAGCGCTAATGCAACGGTGAATAGAACTGTGCCTTCGTCCATCTGCACGCGCTCGAAGCGCGGCAACGACTCCGGAGCAATCTCTAGCAGGGCGGGCACACCTACCCACCCGAGGATGAGTGCCAGAGCGGCACCCGTGATCGAGAGCAACAGTCCCTCAGCCAAGAGAAAGCGTGCGAGCGCGGTTCGCGGCGCGCCGAGCGCCTGGCGAACGGCCAATTCACGGCCCCTTCCATCCAAGCGCACCACGAACAAGTTGGCGACGTTCGCGCACGCAATGAGCAGCACCAAACCAACCGAGCCAAACAGGATCCAGAGATTCCGCGCCATGTCTCCCACAACGGATTCCTTGAGTGGCACCACCTGCGTGTAGAACTCCGTGCCTCTGAAAAATCCCTCCGAATAGGCTCTCGGAAACCGCTCGGGCAGCAGTCGTTCCAACCGGTCCAGCTCCACCTCGGCTGCCGCAGGTGAGACGTTGGGCGAAAGCCTGCCGATCATGCCGAAGACATGTGTGTTGCGGAACTCGCCGTCCGGATCGATGCGGAATGGTATCCAGAGATCGCTCTGGTAGCCGGGAGGCGCGATCGGCGCGGCAAAACCTGGCTCCAGTACGCCGATCACATCGACCGGATTCCCGTTGATCGTTATTGACTTGCCAACGATGTCCGGGTCGCCTCTGAACCGCTGCTGCCAGATTTCATTCGACATTACGACGACCGTGGCCGCCCCCGGAGAATCGTCAGCGCTGGAGATCAGCCGTCCCAGACGCGCGGTGGCACCAAGCATTGGGAACACGCTCGCGGTGATCCTCCAACCGGAAGTCCTCGTCGGGCCTTCCGGTGTATCCATGTTGAAGCCGAGCGCTCGGGTCAGCCCAACGGCCTGGAGCGACGACGCGTTCTCGTCGTAGAACATCTGCTGAGCAGTGGAGGCATGCCATACCGTGCCCGGTGCAACGCCCGGCACCCGGTTCGAGATCTCCACGAGTTGTTCCGGCTCCGGGTACGGCAGCGGATCGAGCACAACACTGTCGAGTAGCGTGTATATGGCCGCGCTACCACCCATGCCGATTGCAAGTGTGACAACCGTGGCCAGGGTGAAGCCCGGTGACCGCCTCAGGCTTCGAGCTGCCACACGAGCGTCGTTGGCCCAGGCGCCCAGCCAAGATGCCAGATTCGATTTTCGTGCGCTCGCTTCCCGCGCAACGCGCCGCAGAGCCCACGCATCTGGAAACGCACCACATGCATGCCGCAAGAGTTGAAACGCAGTGAAGTTCAATGATTCGTTGACCAGCTCGGCGCGCCACTCCCGCACAAAGCGCTCACGCGAGGTTGCCGGCACTCCTAAGACCGCAAGCCGGACCACGAGCCGGGCAAACACGGTACTCACTGTGACTTCCCGGTTTCGTCAGCAAGGTTGCCGAACACCGCGGCCTGCTGCTCCGCGATCCGCGCTCGCGCCTCGACCAGGACCGCCTTTCCATGTTCGGTTGCCTGGTAGTAACGGCGCGCCGGTCGACGGTCGGCGTGGGCTTCGCCCTCATCTTCCCAGTCCGAATTGACCAGGCCAGCCGCCTCGAGCCTCCGGAGCAATGGATAAACAGTACCGGACGGGAGCCCCACAACCCGCATGATCTCGAAGCCGTACTGGTTTCCCTGAGTCATCGCCTGAAGAACCAGAGTCGCGTTATAGCTCAGCGGTGCTGCTTGCATCTCTTTGCGAGTCATAAACTTACGCCTCCAAACTGATCGGCTACACGTGTTTCTACATAGTAATATGTGTTTCTACATAGTACGGGACTCAATGGTGGTCGGTTTCAGGTTCGCTTCGGCTGTACATCGACGATTGCCACCGGCGTATACACGCCGAGGGATCCGCTACCGCGACAGCACTACCCCCGCCATCAGCAACACCCACCCAATCAACAGGAGTCCGTTCATCTGCTTGTATAGCTTCTCACCTGCCGGTGTGAACTGCCCCGGGAGCCAGGGAATCCACCGCTGGAGTGTTGTGGGAGGCGGACCAATTCGCTCGGACCGCAACCGGGGTGCGAGGAAGAAGAAACGGCCGAAGGCGATGGCACCAGCTGTATAACAGATTAACGCCAGCAAGTCGGTCATGGGGTTGATTCTCCGTGGAGCCTTGCAGCGATTTTAGCTGCGGAGCCAACGTGCGGCAAGCTTAGTTGTGCTAGCGTGGCCACCAGATTGAAGATTCAGCAAGTCAGGAATGGCCACAAGTTGGATAATACCTTCGCGCCTGCTAAGTACAGTAGGCGCCCCCAGGCCGAGCTGAAGAAGGATCGAATCACGGCAGCGCTGTAGGCCGCATGGGAAGAAACGGAGTGCAAGCCGTGTCTCATATTGGTTGGCGCGGTATCGGCGTTGTCGTCTGCTTCAGTCCCGCGGCAAGACGACCGTATGGGCGGCGCTCGTGCTTCGCAACACCGGGCTCATGTATACTTTAGTGGTCTCCGGCGTGGGTCTATTCCGGTTGTCGACTCGCGCTCTTCTGGGGCTTCGTTCCGTTCCTGGCGCGGCGCGTGGACACATGATGTCCGTCGCGGCTCGGAGGTGCTGAGCCGCTCCCAGCTTCGTCTGGAGCATCATAGCGAGGTGCAGTCATGGAATTGAAGCAGCCACTCCCCGCGAATCGAAGCCTCGAGCAGTTGAAGAACCACTATCTGGTCGAGAAGGCGATTGCGGAGCGACTGAAGCTGGCCAATCGCGAAGAGCGGAAGCAGATATGCGCGACGATGTACGACGAGCTTTTCAGCAAGGTGCCGGACCATCCGCTGCTGACTCGTCGCGAGGGCGCGGAGCTGACGCGTCGAGCTAACGAGTCGAAGTCTGCCCTGGTTCGCCGACGCCTCGAGAAGTCAATGACGTTCGTTGAGTTCGCTCCCGGCGACTGCCAGTTTGCCTTCGAGCTCTGCAAGCACGTCGATCACGTGTACGGCGTCGACATCTCGGATCAGAGCGGTCGCGTCAAATCCGCTCCCGAGAACTTCACACTCATCATCTACGGCGGATACCACCTCGAGATGGTATACTCCCTCCTCAAGTCAGGTGGCTTCTACGTCTTCCGGACGCCGCAGTATCACTCGGGTCCCCACGATGTCTCGAGGTCTTTCTCCAACGAGCCCGAGTGCTTTCATCTCAAGGAGTGGACCTACTCGGAGCTGATGGTGCTACTGAAGGAGGTTGGCTACGGAAAGCTTCGCGCGTACTGGACCGCCAAGGACTTTTCGATCCGACTTCCCTACGCCTACTTCTCGTTGTGCGATGCCTTGCTCCGGCGGTTTCCCAAGAGGCGCCTCCGGCGCCTCGCCAAGCTCCTGATGCCCTGCATCTGTATCGTGGCCGTCAAGGGTTGAGGGCGAGGCGTTAGATTCTGTGGGAATGAAATGGGCATCCGCAGAATCTGTGGATGAAGAGGGGCTCGGGGTCGCCATCTCGGAACACCGCTGGCAAGTCATCTCCGGACAGGTAATGGCTCTCGCTGTGAAACCGTACGTGGTGCTCTCTCGGCGGGCCTAAACGCTCGGCAAGTTCTTCTTGATCCATCTGCCAGTCCCCTGCCTTCTCTCAGATGCGTCGCACCAAGCGGCGAGTAGTTGCCCGAGGAGAGGCTCGACACGACCCCGGCGCCACCGCTTCAGCAACCTCACCGCAGCTCACACAGGATTTGCCCTCACCGGCACCGGCACCGGCGCGTCAGCCTGGTCAGCGTCCGCCCTCGTTGCGGAGGAATATACGCAGCAATGTGTACTGGGAGCGGGACCATCTGAAGAGAATGCAACCCCGGGGTCGTTGGTGATGGAGGGGGGTAGTACGGCCAGTGTGATCTTGGTCGTAAGGAGTCGTTCATTCAGCACGGCGGCGAAGCAGCGAGACTTGACTGTCCCATAAGGCACCGTTGCTTTCACTCGTACGTGACAGCCGTGACGACCGAGCAGTGAATGGGAAGGTGAAGAACCATGGAAGGACTGTCTGCGCTCAACTGGCTCTTGCCGGCGTTAGCTCTCGTAGGGGTGATCGGCGTTGCGGCGGTGTTGTCTTTCATTCCGGTACGCCTCTGGATCGAGGCACGCTTCTCGGGCGTGCCGCTTGGAATCGGCAGCCTGATCGGCATGCGTCTCCGGAAGGTGAGTCCACCGGCCATTGTTCGCCCATTGATCGCCGCGACCAAGGCAGGGCTCCTGCTGAACGTCAACGACCTGGAAGCGCACCACCTGGCCGGCGGGAGCGTCCAACGCGTCACGCATGCACTCATCTCTGCGGACAAGGCGGGAATCGAGCTTACGTTTCCAACGGCGGCGGCGATCGACCTGGCAGGTCGTGACGTGCATGAAGCGGTGCAGGTTTCGGTCAATCCCAAGGTCATTCAGACGCCGAGAGTTGCCGCGATGGCCAAAGACGGGATTCAGCTGATTGCCGTTGCGCGGGTGACGCTGCGCGCCAACATCCACCGCCTCGTTGGAGGCGCGGGCGAAGAGACAATCCTCGCTCGCGTTGGTGAGGGGATCGTTTCCACCATCGGCTCGTCGAATTCCCACAAGACC
>JBDGYW010000320.1:0-7154 GCA_039588935.1 Gemmatimonadota bacterium
CTCCCAAACCGCCAGCCACCAGGCGTTCGAAGAGGGAGTGATGCGCTATGTGGTCTGCGGATGTCATCACAAACAAAAGCGCAAACATCCCCACGAGCACAAACAAACACCCGAAAATGGCAAAGGAGCAGCCGGAGCCCTTTATGAGTTCCACCCTGTCAGGGTGAATGTTCATTTTGGCCGCAGACATTCGTATGGCTCCCTAACACCTACTGATATATGGGTCGAGATGGCAGCATGTCACGCGGAGTGCCTTATCGCAGCCAGCAGATCGGATACGACCGTTGCGTCGGGGATCGACTCCACCAGGCGCGAGTAGATCACACGGTTGTCCTGGTTGAAGATTTGAAACGTGCCCCCGTGAACGGCAATGCGATTGACTTGTGAAAGGGGAATAGCCACCCCGAGATTGTTGAGCTTTAGATCTTCACTGGTGATGGTAATCTGCTTGCCGAAGGAAACGCTGCCTTCCGCACGGAGGCGTTCTTCAACCCGCCTCAGAACGAACGGTTCGGCATGCTCACGCACCAATGCGACCAGGCTTTCCATATTCTTGAAGCGGTGAGGCAGATTAAGGGGTCTCTGACTGCTCATCTGCAAACTCAGACTCTGGTGCATCGGGAGAGGGATACCCCACACCCGAAGCCTGCGCTGGGCGTATGTAAGATGCTCCACTTCGTCCCACCGAACAGAGCGACCTCCGGGTTGAAAGAGAATCCCATGCTCGCGCAGTGTCACTTTCACCTGCAAATAGTAGATGAACCAGAGGAGTAAGATGACTCCGGCTGCGAGTGAGGCCGGGACCATAAAGGCCGGCAATGCCCACGAAGGGTTGTGGGCGAGGGCCCGGAACCAGTTGAACAAGCCGCCGAAGCGGGCTGAGAATTCAGGCCATACCACTGCAACGACTCCGAAGAACATCACCGTGCCGAATAGGAAAATCACCTTGGTTGATCTGCTGGCAGCGGTTTCGAGTAGGACCTTACCTAATGGATGCGGGCCTGAGGCTGGTACCGTGCTTCTGTTGCTGGCACTCGAACGGGAATTGTATTCGTAATCCAACCCGGCAAAATTGTGCTGTACCGCTCTCCAGGTATTCGCCCAAGATGTGGCGACACGAAATTTTGGGGCGGGGTATTTCTCCTTGAGGTTTGTTCGGCGTCCTTCGACATCTTTCTTATTCACCGTACCGGTCAACTCATCGAGATCGGGAACGTCGAGATCTTGCCCGTCTCGGATTATGCGGAGACGCTCGGGGAACGAACCGTCCTTTTCGGAATACACGAACAGGTATTCAACGAGCATTAGATCCTCGCGCGGTAGAGCCCCGAGTGGAGGGCATCAGTGAATATCTGGGCTCTATGCCGAGAACCAGGCGACGAGCGCGACAAACAAGACACCGATCACGATGAAGGTGTTCGTGTACGATCGGAGCTGCTCCCTCGTTCCCGGGACGTAGGTCCAGCGATCCGGGCCCGTCTTCATCATCACCCGAACTAGGATGCTCCAGGTGACCATGGTGAATCCGATGGTGAATATCAATGGAGTCAGGAAATGGGGTGGCACAAAGTTGGCGCCGTCAGACTCGGGAATGCGGTTCATCGTTGGGAAGATCTTTGTCAGGAGCGTGAGACCACCGAAAATGAGCAGCACCATCGGCAACGCCAGTGCCCCGGCGGTTTCACGGTTGACGGCAACGGTGTGATCGTACGAGTCACTTTCAGGTGATGGGTCAAGCGTCTCGTGTGGCTCGAAGAAATTCCGACCGAACCCTGAGAATCCAGAGAAGACCAACTGCACACCCTTCGTAAACAGGATCACGCTCCCGATGGTCGAGACAATCGAGATTACCCACCATAGAGAAACCGCGGTCGTCTTGCTGTTCCACCACCAGGAACTCAACGCTGTTATCAGAAAGATGAAGACCATGACGTTGCCGGTCTGAACGCGGTCACGCATGGATGCGCGCTCACCCATCCTGACTACTTCCAGCGATCCGAACGTTGCTGCGCGGTCTACTCATTCGGCACCGGTCCAGCGATTTCCTCGAGAATCTGCTTGACCCTAAGCATCCTGTCGTTCCCATTGAGGTCGTTGTACCACTCCCAGATAGAGCTCTGAATCTCTCCGATTGTGATGGTCAGGCTCGCCGAGGATTCATCGAGTACGGCGGTACGTGCGGGCACTCGCTGTTCCCAGGCTTCGATCTCCAGCAGGAGTTCGACAAGCGTACGTAGCTGTTCCCCCGTTAGTGTCGTTGGCGGAGGTTCGATCTGCCTGGGCTCTACACCGCTGAAGAGGTACTTGCCCGTTAGCACATCGCCCGTGACGGTCAGCGTTTCTCCGCCGTGGAACGCATGCATGTCGTCGTATTCCACTTCGAAGCTGTCTGTGGAGATGGTGCCCGCACGCAGCCGCTCGAGTCGCTGCTTCATGGCTCCCTGGTCCTGATCCGTCCCTGCGTCAGACGAGGCAGACTCCTGAGCATTGCCACAAGCAAGCGAGAGAGCGATCGCAACTGCAACGACAACCGCGTGCCGCATCACACTGCCTTCTTACCGCTTATGGTATCACAAATGGCAATGGCGTTGGGCCTGTTAGAGGCCGAGAATGCTCTGTGGCACTTAGCTGCGAAGGGCTTTCCTGCAATGTTCACTCTGATCTTTGTAAAAAGAGCGCCAGTGGAAGTAGTGATATCTGCGCCTCTCAATTCGTCCAGACTGTACTCCGTAACACTTTTTGTTTCTAGCTTAGTAAGCCCCTTCACCTGTAACACGATAAAGCGACTATTCGTTGTAGCGATAAAGAAGTTCTTTGTGAGCAGTACCACAGCAATTGCTCCTGGAAGTATGAAACAACAAAAGAGCAATATTATTAGCAGCATATTCGGTTGTTTTACCCCAAAGGCCATATGTTGAACAACTTCACCTTCCTGTAGATGAGGCGCGAACATGTCCCTGATTTGATCCTCTGTCATCTTTGCCATTGAACCATCCCCGTAGTCGAATGTGAATACGCTATTGCAGCATGCCGCCGATATTGCGTCTCTGATACACGTCGTTTCTCAACACTGACACTCCCACCGAAAGATCGTGGCAACAACCTTCGGCGGGAGGAAGGTTTGCTCTCTTCTCCCCGGTATGTCGCTCGGGAACTGAGTTTTCTAGAGCTTGCAAGGCGACATCCGAGGCTTCTCGACTTCAACGCGGATCTGCAAGCCTAATGTCGAATAGTGCGGATGCCGCCGAAATCGGATCCGATCATTCCTGGTCATGATGGAGCAGTGGTCACGAAGTTTCGGAGGGTTACGGTGTACGTGACGACTATTCAGGATCCAATAGCCTCCGCCAGTTTGTCTACGGATAACATTCCGTAGTTGAACACGAACTTGTGCCCGCTCTTCATCGTTACAATGACTCGTTTTGCGAGCATCTTCTTCGCTGTTGTTGTACTCGCGATCTCGGTTTTCGGTAACGACAACTCCAGTTCGGTGTCGGTATTGCGCAGGTAGGTCGCGTGTCCGCCGGATGCAGCGAAACTCCCAAGTGCCCCGGCGATGGATTTTAGAATGGTGGCGTTACTCGAGTCGTACAGCGCAACGAACCGGACGTTCTCATCATCAACGGTCAATTCTCCGGTAACGCGCCCACCCTCTTCAGGTTCGAGATTGATGGTCCAGGTTTCTGACATTGTCTGTTTCCTTGAACATGCTTTCGAGCTGATTGCGGTTTGTCTGGCCAACGCCAGCGGAGTTCTATTCTGAGTTTCCGGAGTATGTCGCGCGGAGTCTGAGTTGTCCAGGATCTGAGTGGACAGTCCTCAGGAAGGAAATTATTGAAGAACCAATAACAGCACAAGAATCACCAAAGGCACAACAACTGGGAACACGATCATGTTCATGACATATGCTGAGCGTAGTAGCGACGGGTACCTCTTCTGCATCTTTTCATATTGACTGCGGCTAACCGCACCCCACAAACAGACCCCCATCAATCCGAAAAACAGAACCAATCCAATGGTTGTCCCGATTGTGGGAGTGATCAGAAAAACGAGCACGTATAGGAACAGGATGGTCGGATACGGCCAGGACGGTCTACGGTCAGTCTCCGTGTCATGCACCAGCTCGTCTTCTGATACACCGTTCATGAACACCTCTTCTCAAACCGCACCGAACTCATCGACGAACCTCATGAACCATTCCCAATTCTCGATTATTGGCGGGATCATATACCAGAATCCCCAGACCAGCACCAGTCCAATGAAGACAATGCCAAAGAAAGCGTCTGAACGACGGTAGAGAAACGAAATGCTCCAGGCAATCACCAGGGGCGGCACCACCACGACCGCTGGAATGTATATGGGCAGCCAGATCAACTTGACTAGCCGCATCAGGAGATTTGGCTCGAGAAACACCTGCATCGTCCAGTGAAGAAATGCGGTCGCCAACAGGATGAGCAGAGGGATCGCCACCGAGAACAGGCCCGCAAAACCCTCGAGTTTCGCAAACTTACCTTGTTTGGTCTTAGACATCTGTCACCGATCTGTCGACTATGGTGTGCCTCTAATGACAGCCCTAGTGGGGAATCCCGCCCCACACCATATAATACGTACACTTATTGGAGAATGATCGTTGGGTGGGAATTTCTCCCAAGTGGACACTGACGACCTGTCGTCTGAAGAACGCTTTGTGAGACAGCGACACGATTCGGCTGCTCGCCCGCTTCGCAATTGACAGGCCTTCCCGGATACCGAGTCGTGGCTTCAATGCGTTACATTGTCGACATCCTTCACCGGCTGGCGCTGTCGTGCGCGCACCACAATCAGGGGCATGATCAGAGAGAATTCGTCATGAAGAAGTCAACATTTGGCTGGTTTGCCATCGTAGCGGTACTGGCTGCGTCGTTTGGATCGGCAGCATGCGCAGACGAATCACGAGAGAGTGCCGAGGGAGCCGAAGAGCACGTGAGCGTCGAAGGATCTGGTGAACACGCTGAAGGTGGCGAGCATGCTGAGGGTGGTGAGCACAGCGAGCACGGTGAGCATGCGCACGGTGAAGAGGGAGGGGGCGAGGGAGAGGAATCTGGTGTGTACATTGGCCGCGAAGACACCTGGGATGCAACTCGGAGAGGAGCGCGCCTGCTTCTGATGTTCGACCCCGAGTCCAACGCCTTCGTGGGTACGGTCGAGAACACCACCCAGCAGACGATCTGCGCCGTTCGAGTCGAGGTCCATCTGTCCAGTGGAACCGAGCTTGGTCCCACGGACCGTACAGATCTTGAGCCCGGGCAAACGACCGCCGTGGAGTTGTCGACGGATGAAGAGGCTTTCGAGGCTTGGACCGCCCATCCGGAGACCTCGGCCTGCTCCGGCGGATAGGTTCCACCCACCGACAAACACCGCCCGACGGTAGCCAGAACGCTGCACCCGGTCACCGCGGGCGGTACCCAGCCCCACCCAGCCGTTACCGCCGTACTCTGCCGCCTCCCGGTACCACCAGGAGGTATGACGCAGCCTAGGGCGAAAACGCGTTAAATAAAAGCCCAACAATGAGTTAGGTGGCCTAGTCCAACGCGTCTTCCTAATACCCATGGATCACCTTGTCGCCGCTTCACACCTCGGGGTACCGAACGATGTGCTCACTCGTTAATATAATTTGGTACCGTTTTACCACATACGTACAGGGTTGTTTGCATTGATAGGGCCGAGGCCCCCTAACGGAGTTGATAAATGTTCAAGCATCGAGACAGCCTCCCACAGCTATCAGGCGATCTATTCCTCACCGACGGCGGTCTGGAAACCACACTAATCTTCCAGGACCGGTTCGAGCTACCCGAATTCGCCGCGTTCGACGTCTTGAAGCACGAGTCGGGTCGCGAGGCCATTCGCAACTACTACCGCTCGTACGCCACGATCGCTCGGGAACACGAAGTGGGGTTCGTTCTCGAAAGCGCTACCTGGCGAGCCAGCGCCTCCTGGGGAACCAAGCTTGGCTATTCCCCTGAGGATCTGGCGGATGCCAATCACAAAGCCATCGACTTGCTCCGCACCATTCGCGACGAGTTCCAGAGTGAACGTACGCCTATGGTCATCAGCGGCTGTTTGGGGTCCAGGGGAGATGGATACAGCCCTGCCGACCGGATGAACGAGCGGGAAGCTGAGCGATACCACGCCCCTCAGGTGGGCACACTCAGTAACGCTGGCGTGGATATGATCTCCGCACTGACCATGACTAATGCGGAAGAAGCGGTTGGGTTGACGCGGGCTGCGAAATTCGCGGGCTTGCCGGTCGCCATCTCCTTTACCGTCGAAACAAACGGGAAGTTGCCGTCCGGCCAACCGCTGGGTGATGCAGTCATTCAGGTGGATCAGTCAACGGGCAACGCCCCCGTGTACTACATGATCAACTGTGCCCACCCGACGCATTTTCGAGACGCACTCGCGGCAGGGGAGGGTTGGACGAGCAGGGTAAGAGGCATCCGTGCAAACGCCTCGTCCAAGAGCCACGCCGAACTCGATGAGGCAGAGGAACTCGATGACGGGAATCCGGTGGAACTGGGTGTTCAGTGCAACGAACTCACAGGCGTGCTCCGAAACCTGAACGTGTTTGGCGGCTGCTGTGGGACCGATCACCGCCACGTCGAAGAGATCTGCAAAACGTGGCAGGCGCAGAACTGAGAGCCTGTCCGAGGAGGTACGCAAATGTTGGCGCGTAATGGCATTGCTACAGTGGAGAAGCTGCCATCGTACAGGGCAGAAGAAGCGGTCGACGTTCTTGCAGATTCGTTTTCTCAATACCCGGTTATGCAGCATATCATCGGTCGGGCAAACGGAAACTACGACGGCCATTTGCATAAGCTCATGAGGTTCTTTGTTGCGGCACGCTACTGCAAAGACGAGCCGGTATTGGCTGTGTCCGACCCCGAACGAGCCGTCGCCGTTGCGATATTGACGCCACCGGTTCAGCGCGAGGCGCCCAAGTCATTCGTGGAGCATCGGGAAGCAGTCTGGATGGACTTGGGTGAAGCGGCGCGGTCGCGTTATGAGGCGCTGGGAAGCGTCTGGCAGCAGTTCACGGTGCCCGATCCGCACTACCATCTCAACATGATCGGCGTCAAGAAGTCGCACGGCGGCAGCGGGTTGGGCCGCTTGCTACT
>JBDGYW010000321.1:0-7148 GCA_039588935.1 Gemmatimonadota bacterium
GGATTGGCAAGTCTGTTGGCGGAAACGAACGCACGGGGCTCATTTGATGCAACCTGGCAGGTCGAGCAAGGCATAGAGGTGGAACGCCCGAGTAAAATCGATTTGGAAGTGGACAAACGTTCCGGTACAGTGAACCGCATTCGTATTGGCGGAGCAGGTGCTTACGTGGGACACGGAGAAATCGATGTGAAGACCGGCAACGGTTTGCCGCATCCGCAAATCGAACCAGGCCGGAGTGTTGCCCGGGATGCCGTGCTCGCAACATCCTGAATACCGTGGTTTGCCGTTATCCTTCCCTCCATCGATATCGGCCGTAGGTTAGAAAGCATGGATACATCTTCGGACAAACGACGAACACAGGCGAGGCCCCTGTTCCAAGTATTGGCTTGGGCAACCGCGTTGGGCCTGCTGACGGCGGGGTGGATAACCGTCATGGTGAGGCTGCAGGGGGAAGACGTTTCGTTTGCCGATTTGGCGGCCTATGTCATGCCGTTCTGGTATCTGTGGGCGATATTCTTCTTCCCGGTTGTATGGCTGGCCCAAAACCGGCCGATCGAACTGGGCGCATTGGTGTCACGCTCCGCTACCCACTTCGGCGCAGCGTTGCTGATATCGTTCACTCACACTTCGCTTCACGTCGGCTTCGAATCGTTGTTCGCCACTGCTCCCCAAGGCCCCTCAGAGAACGCCCACGCAATTGCGAACTTACTGGCGTTCGCAACGCTGGAGGCCCCGATCCACCTGTTCATCTACGGCGCGATACTGGGCGTAACGTACATCGTCAGCTACAAGCGTCGTCTTCGAGAGAGAGAACTGGCAACCACGCAATTGAGCGAGCAGCTCGCGTTGGCGCAGGTTCAGGCTCTGCGAATGCAAATCAACCCCCATTTTCTCTTCAACGCGATGAACAGCATCGCGATGTTGGTGCGGGATCGGAAACAGGAAGAAGCGATCAGGACGATCGCCGGCCTGAGCGACCTGCTGCGCTACGTACTCGACGACTCAGCCGATCAGGAGATACCGCTGAGACGGGAGTTGGACTTCATCAAACGTTACCTGACGATCGAGCAGGTCCGGTTTGGAGACCGACTGAGTGTCACGTTCGACGCGAGCGAAGACACGCTCGATGCTCTGGTCCCGAACCTAGTACTACAGCCGATAGTGGAGAACGCGATTCGCCACGGGATCGCACGCAGTGCCGCCGCGACGACTATCGCCATCTCAGCCAGAGAAGAGGACGGTACCGTGGTGTTGCGTGTCGAGGACGACGGTCCGGGTTTCACCGATGAACCACCACACATGGAAAGCACCGGGCTCGGCATCGCCAACACGCGCAAGAGGCTGTCACAACTCTACGGAGACGACCATTCGCTCGAAATCGATAGGGACACGCCTCACGGAGCCGTCGTGCGCCTCTCGTTTCCGTTCCACACGGAGCCGGTCATCGACGGGAACGATACTCCTTGAACCCTATTCGAGTCCTCGTCGTCGACGACGAGCCGTTGGCGCGAACGGGCCTCAGTGCCCTGTGCAGCATCGATCCCGACCTGGAGCTGGTCGGCGAGTGCTCTGATGGCCGATCGGCGGTTGCAGCCATCATCCAGATCGAACCCGACCTACTCCTTCTGGACATTCAAATGCCGGAGATGGACGGCTTCGAGGTGCTCCAGGCCGTGGGAGCGGACTCCATGCCGCATGTCATCTTCGTGACCGCGTACGACCAGTTCGCGGTTCAGGCGTTCGAGGTACACGCCCTCGACTACCTGCTCAAACCGTTCGACGACGAACGTTTCTTTGACGCAATCGATAGAGCCAAAAAGGCGATTCGCGGAGCCGACCTAGGGATGCTTCGTTCGCGCCTCATTGGATTGCTCTCAGAAGCTGGAATGGGAGATGAAGAGGACACATCGGCGCGCCCGGACGGGATTGCGGCCGGCGCACCACGCTCCGGTTACCTGACCCGCATCGCCGTCAAGGAAACCGGACGGACCCTCCTGGTTCGAGTGGACGAGATCCATTGGATCGAGGCCGCCAACTACTGCGCCAAACTCCACACCCGAAATCGGGTCCATATCATTCGCGAGTCGCTGAAATCCCTGGACGTGCAGCTGGACCCGATGCGTTTCTTCAAGGTGAGTCGGTCCGCGATCGTGAATCTCGACCGCATCCAGGAGATTCAACCGTTCGCACGCGGATCACAAATGGTGATCCTGAAGGATGGTACCCGGGTGACGATGAGTCGCAGCAGGCGAGAGGCCCTCGAGCGCCTGCTGGGGCAGTCACTGTAGGATTACCGGCAACGATTCCTTCCGCGAGCCAGCGTTTTCAGCCAAAGAGCAAGACCGGGGACAGAACGAGGGCACGACGCCTAGTTGGTTGGACCGCAACTATGTCGACCACATCGATCTGCCCTCCGGCGGTTACCTCGCGTTACGCCGTATCGATGTAACGGTGATTGCAGATGTCGTCACCCTGCATCAGCGTCTTGTCGCGTTCCATCTTGAAGTTCGGGTTGAAGGCCGTGGGCCAGTAGTAATCCATGTTGCACACCGCGGCGTGCCCGATCTCGCCGCCTAAGCCGGCACTCTGCCAAACCTCGGCAGAGATACACTCCCTGACCTCCAGAGCGAAGACCTTCTCGGTGTCTTCCACCACTTCGTGCGTCAGACTGTTCTCAAAGTTTGGCGGACGGAACACCTGAACAAATGTCTGAAAGCTCGTGTCGGGAGAACTCTGCGCCTGTCGCGCACCAACCTGTCTGCCGAAGTCCGCAGAGAATGAATTGAGCAGACGGATCATTTCTGATTCGCCGAATTCGTCTTTGATCGATTGAACGAACTGAATCAGGCCTCTGTTCATCATCTGGGCACGCTGACGCGATGACATGGAGATTTCTTCCGGCACATCGAATTTGTGCTGGTCCTGAGTCTTGGGATCGCCTACCAGAGCAGACAGCCCAGGGAACTTGCCAAGGCCTATGCAGGCCGCGGCACACGCAGGAGCGGTGCGCGTTAATAGACTGCGCCGGTCAATTGTGGTGCAGCTCCCGCTGCATTTCTCATCTTTCATTCTTCCTCCCTTTCATGTCGTTTTGAGGGCGACACCGCATCGTCTGCGCCCCCTGAACCGGTGCCGCCGAGGCCAAGTGGCTCCTACGGCATTTGCGCGCTGCGTTCTCCCCTCACGGCCGCGATCGCGAATAAGACAGGCAGCAAACCGACACCGAGTGGCAGGAACTGCGCGCCGGGAACCACGACCTGAGGTGCAATCAGACCAACGATCGAGATCACGAGAGACGGTCCGAGGCCGATGACAGCTCCGGCTAGCAGCAGGTTGAGGCCACTGGCCACTCGCTCTTGAGAAGACGCCTTGAAAAAGCTGTGGAGCAATGCAATCAACGAGGCGCCGAAATAGGTTACCACAAAGAGTCCGAACAGCGCCCTCAAGAAGACGTTGACTGAACTAGTGGCGGCCGGCTGCGCCACCAGAAGCCATACAGCGAGGAGCCCCACCACTATAGCTGGGCCGTAGAGCACCCAGACCATATGGCGTCGCTCTAGCGCTCTCTTCTTCTTCGGGAATACGCACAGGAAATGGGTCAGAAACGCGAAGGCTGCAGTAACCACGAGGAAAACGACTACACCAACAGCGGTTCGCACACTCGCAGACTCGAAGTACGGACCGACGGTCAGTGCTGGCGAAAAGGAGATCCCCATAACCGCCAGTAGTCCTGTGGCTCTGCTTGGCACAGCAAGAAAAGCCCAGACGCCGAACGCCAGGAACAGGATGCCGATGGCAATTCCGCCATAGTAGTTGAGTGCATTCCTAAATGGCAGCGCTGAGTACGTAAGCTCGAGGATCACCGTCTGCCCGTCCCGCTCCACCTCGAACGTTCGCAGTTCGCCTAATGTCGCGCGCCCTCGCGCGGCGATTTCCCGCGAGTCCTCCACGGGGATACCGCCGTTGCTGGTTATGTAGTCACCAACCTGGAACCCTGCAGCTTCAGCCGGACCACCTTCGGCAACTCCGGTGACGGTGTTATTGCCATCGGTGACGTAACCGCGAAAGGTCTGGTTTCTTACATCGAGGGCGCCCAACATTGCCCATATCAGAATGACCACCGATACCGCGAGAAGTGGCGTCTTGTAGCGGGAAAGTCCTGAAGCATCCATTAGAGTTCTCCTCAGCCAGGGTGAGTTGGACGAATGAGACCTAGGAAGACAGGGCTTCGCGGAGTCTGCAGAGGAGGGCAAGTGGTTTCACCACAAGCCCAAACGGCCCCGACCGAAACAAGACGTCTCCGTCCGCGACTCCACGCTGCTTCGCAAGGGTTTCTGCCCGCCTCTTGATGCCGAGCATTGATTTACGCATTGGGAAGATTTCACCGAGATCGACGATAATGCGGGTCCATCCTCGGGGCCGACCTCGCAACCTCGTCACAAGGCGAGTTCTGTTGGGACCATCCGGATACAGCCCCCATGCCCAGGTAGCCTCGGCCCAGTCCGGAAACACCAGCAGCATCGATCGGTCGGGCTCGAGGACTGCCACCTTGACGTAGAAACCCGGGCCTATCGGGAGGCTGTCTCCAACTTGCAGGTCCTGAAAGGCGGGAATGATGTACTCTGCGCTGGGAATGCCGTCGTTATCCAGGAAATCATAGCTGTATAGCCCGGCTCGCAGATAGCCAATCTGAACGAGCCATGGCCAAATGTGTTCCGCACTGGCGTTGACCGTTACCGCGCGAGTCGCGTTGAACGTCGCGTCTCCGATGATGCTGTCGCCGGGCATTGCCCGAGCAATTTCGGCGTCGCTGGCGCCCCAGTTGATGACCCACGGTCGATACACGAACCAGATCAGGCTCATCCCCAGCACCATCAGGAAAGCCGCCGCACTGAGGAAGCGGAAAGCAGTCGATCTTTGCATTCTGGCGCACCCTCCCGTTTGCCAGATTCTTCGGTAAACAAATCCTCCGCTGGCAAACTGGTGCGCTAGTGTTGCCGCGACCAAGTTCGTGCAGCGAACCGGTCAATCGGTGCAGCGAACGCGTGTTCCGCGATGGGGAAGAAACGACCGGCACGACGCGTTTGCGCCGTTCGTGGCCGGGATTCCCTTAGATTGTGTTAACGACCATGCATGAGATGAGCATCGCCATGGAGGTGTGTGGCATAGCTGAAGAGCAGGTAGGACGTGATCTGCTGTCCCACGTGTTGACCGTGGGCCTCGACGTCGGCGCTGAGGCCGGAGTGGAGGTCGACAACCTGGAGTTCTGTCTGGAAGTGCTGCTCTCCGAAATACCGTTCGGAAAAGCGAAGCCGAAGATCGCGCGTGTAGAAGGAGACGCGTTGCGGGTTACCTATTTGGAGATCGAGAATGAAAGTCCGGACGATTGATGTTCGCGAACGCGTAATGGCGAAGAATGACGAGCTGGCGGCAACCGTCCGGTGTTTACTCGGGCAACATCAAGTACCGGCACTCAACCTGGTCTCGTCTCCGGGGACCGGTAAGACGCTTCTTCTGGAACGCACGCTCGACGAACTGGGCGACCGAGTCGAAATGGCGGTTGTGACCGGCGACGTGCAGACTCATAACGACGCAGATCGTCTGGCCAAACACACCAAGAACCTGGTACAGGCTGTGGTCACGGGTGGAGGGTGCCACCTTGACGCACGACAGGTGCAGGCCGCGCTCGATGAGATCGACCTGGTCTCCACCGACATCATGTTCATCGAAAACGTAGGCAACCTCGTCTGCCCGGCGAGCTGGGACTTGGGAGAGTCAGCCAAGGTCGTGCTGTTCTCGGTGACCGAAGGCGAGGACAAACCCCTCAAGTACCCCAAGATGTTCCAGGAAGCGCGATTCGCCGTACTCAACAAGATCGACCTACTTCCGCACGTTCCATTCGACGTAGAAAAGGCACGGCACCACGCGCTAGAGGTGAACCCGAGCCTTCGGTTTTTTCTGACATCGGCCCTGACTGGTGAAGGAATGGACGAGTGGTATCGGTTCATCGAGCACTGCGTTGCGGAGGCACGGAACGGGTGACGGCACAGGCTCCGGTGAGCGGTCATGTAGCGCTCGGCTTGAGTGTAACCGGAGTCGTGCAGGGGGTAGGATTCCGTCCCTTTGTTTATCGCCTAGCGGAAGAGCATCAACTCCGCGGCTGGGTGCGTAACGAGGCTGGGGCGGTCAGGGTCGTCATCGAGGGGCCACACAATAGTGTGCAAGCGTTCATCGAACGGTTGGAATCTCATGCTCCGCCACTCGCGAGGATCGACACGCTCGACGTGCAGGACCTGGCACCCGAATACCCTTCGTCATTCCTGATCGTCGAGAGCGCCGATTCTCCAGGCCATCGCTCACCTGTGTCGCCAGATGTGGCAACCTGCTCGGCCTGTGCGCGAGAGCTGCACGATCCCAGCAACAAGCGATACCGATATCCTTTCATCACATGCACCGATTGCGGCCCTCGATTCACGGTCATCGAGTCGATGCCGTACGACCGCAAACGAACAAGCATGCGGGTCTTTCACCAATGCACGAGCTGCCTCAAAGAGTACGAGACGCCAGACGACCGCCGCTACCACTCGGAGAGCAACAGCTGTGCACACTGCGGCCCACGTGTGTGGCTCGAGAGGTCCGGAAGTGACGAAGCGAGATCGGAAGGCCTGAACACGATCGAAGAAGCGGCCGGGCTACTGCGTGATGGCGGCATCGTTGCATTACGCGGCCTGGGAGGTTTCCATCTCGCCGTCGACGCGACAAACGAGGGGGCGGTAACCCGCCTGCGCGAGCGTAAGAACCGCGAGGCCAAACCACTAGCGTTGATGGTGCGAACGCTCGAAGACGTCAGGGCAATCGCGTCTCCCGACACAATGCACGAGGATCTTCTCACTTCACCGGAACGGCCGATTGTGCTAGTACACCCGATGGGCGGCAGCGGCATAGCCCGTTCGATCGCACCGGGACTCGACAGCGTAGGCGTGATGACCGCGTACACTCCCCTGCACCACCTGCTGCTCGAGTTGGTGGATCGTCCACTGGTCATGACGAGCGGCAACAAGAGTGAAGAGCCCATAGCGACCGACAACGACGAAGCCCGTCAACAGCTCGGTGAGATCGCCGACGCGTTTCTGTTGCACGACCGCGAG
>JBDGYW010000322.1:0-8026 GCA_039588935.1 Gemmatimonadota bacterium
GAAGTCGATCCCGTCGTGAAAGATCACTGGGGGATTCCCGTTGCGCGCATCTCCGGACACGGCCACCCTCAGGATCGTAACGGCACGGATTTTCTTTCCTCGAGGGCAGAGGAATGGATGTTTGCGGCTGGCGCGCACACCACATGGAAAACAGGATCCGGCGGCGGGCCTACGGCCAGCGGTGGACAGCATCAGAGTGGGACGTGCCGCATGGGAAATGATCCGCAAACGTCAGTGGTCAACAGATATGGCCAGGTCCACGAGATCGACAACCTGTTCGTAGCCGATGGCAGCCTGCACGTGACAAATGGCGGCTTCAATCCGGCACTCACGATCATGGCTCTGGGATACTGGGTATCTGACTACATCAAGAGGGAATGGCAGGGCAGCAGGTTCCGTTGAGTCGTCAAAGCCAATACGAAGACATGTAACAGGTTCGGAATCTCACGAGATATGAATAGACGACATCTGATCAAGGGAAGCATCCTCCTGCTCGTTGGTGCCCTCGTGGTCTTTGTCGGCTCCTTCGCGTATTGGCATACGGCAACACCCGACAAGACGTGTGCATCATGTCATGAGATCGAGAGCGCACACGAGGTTTGGGCACAATCCCCCCATAGGGATATCGAATGCGCGGCCTGTCATGGCACAGCACTGAGTGCGGGTCTACACAGCGTGCAGGAAAAGGCACGGATGGTGTTTGCGCATTTTGGACGTCGACCGGCTGAGAAGATCCGGTTGGATGAGCGACAAGTGATCGAGGCAATGGACAGATGTCGTGAATGCCACGCACGCGAGTATTCCAACTGGTTGAGCAGCGGGCATTCGCTCGCGTACGCCGACGTATTTCTCGATGAAAAGCACAACAGCGAAGAGCAGCTCAGCGAATCCTGCTTTCGCTGTCATGGTATGTTCTTCGAAGGAACCATCTCGGACGTGGTTTTACCGCTGGATATCCGAGGGCCGTGGCAGCTCGTCGATGCGGAGATTGCTACCGTTCCAACGATTCCCTGTTTGACCTGCCATCACATTCACGTTGAAGGAACTCCCGCCGTTCGTCCGGACTACTCCGATCCTACTGACCGCTATGAAAGAATGCACTTTGAAGCTGCGGAACTCCCGATGCCGCAGCTTTTCCATGACGAAACCAGCGTTGAGGTGGCCACGGACGTCCGCCAGCGCGTCTGCGTTCAGTGTCATGCACCCAATGCGTTTCACCAGGCGGGCAGCAGTGACGACCGGATACCCAGAGGCGTCCACGAGGGTTTGAGCTGCGGCGCTTGCCATGCCACCCACTCAAACGACGCAAGTGGTTCGTGTACAAACTGCCATCCGCGACTATCCAATTGCGGTCTTGACGTGGAGACAATGGAATCCACGTATGTCAACCCGACTAGCCCGAACAACATCCATTTTGTTGCATGCACGGACTGTCACACCCAGGGATTTCTCAACGGCCTGCCCGGAAGAAACTGAATCAGAGGATCTGCATGACCAGAACCAAGAACAACCCTGCAATTACTGTCATCCTTTCCGGATTGATCGTTTCGGTTTCACCTGTCGGGGTGCAGGGACAGAGTACCCTGGCCGAACAGCTAGGTTATGAAGCAGAAACAAAACTCCTGATCGTGCATGCGGATGACATCGGGTTGGCCCGGTCCGTCAACATCGCAGCGGCGAATGCCTATGAGAACGGTGGGATCACCTCCGGGAGCGTGATGGTGCCCTGTCCGTGGTTCCCCGATTTTGCAGCGTATTACAGGGAGCATCAGCCCTTGGATGTGGGGATCCACATCACCTTGACGGCAGAATGGGACTACTACAAATGGGGAGGAGTTTCGCCGGCCGGAGAGATCCCCAGCCTCCTGGATGAGAACGGGCATTTCTACTCAACTATGGAGGAAGTGGGTTTACACGCCGAACCCGCGGAGGCTGAAAAAGAGATCCGGGCTCAGATCGAACGAGCCCTCGCATTGGGGATCAGGCCGACCCACCTGGATACGCACATGGGCAGCGTGATGGCCACGCCTGAACTGATCCAGATCTACCTGAAGCTCGGGAAGGAATACAACGTTCCCGTGTTGATGCCCCCGCTCAGTTGGTTACAGGATCTGCCTGACGAAGTCCGCGAAGCCATTGCGGGCGAAGTTGTACTGTTGGATGGATTATACATGTTGGACGCGGATGATCCGACCAAATCGTGGAGTGAGGCATACGGTGAGATTCTCGCCGCGATGGGGCCCGGGCTGAACCAGCTCATCGTACACCTGGCAATAAACGACGCCGAAATGCAGGCGGTTGCTGTCAACCATTCGGATTTCGGATCCGCATGGCGGCAACAGGACCTGGATTTCGTTAGCGGGCAGGAGTTCAGAGATCTGTTGGAGGCTTTTGATATCAAGCTCGTGTCGTGGGGCCAAGTCCGGGGAATGATTTAACTGCTTTGAGCGGTCTCGACGTCCATTAACACACGGTACCGCCCGCGAGATTACGGCGAGAACCAGTAGCTGAGCTTGACGAGGAAGACATTGTCGGGCCGTGTCCGCCACAACGCATCCCAGTTGGAGCCGATGGAGGGGTCCCAGGAGGGTACGAAGCCGGTGCGGCCCTGTGACCAGACCACGTACGTCGAAGAACCGGGCTTCCACTCCCACCGGACGACGAGATTCGAGCGGAACTGGCGGAAACTGAAATCTGGGTTGTAGAAGGAGTATGTGGGGCCACCGCTCGCTTCCGTCACCTCGTAGGTGTTCGCGTCAGGATGGAAAGAGATCTCGTTGGATCCGTAGAGGTGGAAGCGGTCCGAGTTGGCTTTGGCCAGCGCGTCTGTTGCCCTCTTGTAGGCGGCGTAACGCCCGGTGCCGATGAACGGGCTCCCGTAGTACTGAACGGTGAGGTCGGGTGTCACCGAGAGGTTCACGCGGAAGGTGAAGCTCCAGGTGTCCTGGTCGAGGTGGCCCAGCACCCAGCGCGACCCGGCATCGGTTTCGACGGTGGCGGCGTATTGGAGATTATCCAGCAGCGTCTCGAAGTAGGCCGATCCCGAGAGCGAGAGTCGGTTCGACGGGCGCAGAGTGACGTTCCCGTCCAAGCTCCAGGAGCGGGAGTCGTCGTCGCGGGCCAGGGAGTACTCGCCATGGAGGGATACCCGGACACGCCGCGACGGATCTGAGCCGAGGCCGCCGAACACGGTGTAGAAGTCGTGCCACCGCAGTGCCGGTCCTCCTCGGAGCATCCGTGTGTCCACCCGGTCGTCGTAGGCAAGCCGGAGCTGGGCTTCCCACTTGTTCGCGAGTTGGCCGGAACCCTCCACTGTGGTCCTCGCCAGCATGGTTAGGCCGCCGAAATCCCACTGGTCCTCGCGCGACAGCCGCAGGGAGTACCTGCGGAAGGTCCGGTGGGGCACTGACTCGTTCCAGCCGAGAGTAAACTGATTGGAAAGGACGTCCGCCTGCCGGAGGTAGCCCATTTCGTTGAAGTCAAGCCCGGGCGAGTACCAGAGGAACTGGTCGGTGAGCCGCAGGCTACCTTGGCCCGACCTGCCGAAGCGGATCGAGCCGCCGTGGCCGAAGAGCGATGTGGCGCTCTCGTCCACCGCGAGATGGCTCGCGTCGGAACGCTGAAAGGAGTGGACGGCGTTGGTCTGGAGCGCTCGCATAGCCTCCTGGTCCCCGCCTAGGTGGCTGAAGAATCCGTTCGCGTCGAGCACCCACGCGCGGTTCGCTAAGTACCGCGTGAAGTTGAGCCCGCCGGTAAAGGCCTGTGTCGGGAGAAAGGCCAGACCCGGGTCGGAGATCGAATGGTGGGTCGAGGTCACCATCCCACCGATGCTGGTGTTGCCCTTGTCCCAGTCTTTGTGAAGACGGCCGACGGTGTAGCTGCCGAACGGCTCCACCACGACGTCGCGTGCCCCGGTCGGCGTGGAGATCCGCGCCGTCTCCCTCTGGGTGAAGCTTTGAAGAATCCCCACCGATAGCCCGCCGTCGGTTTTGCCCGTGACCTTCAAGGCGGTCAGGATGGTCGTGATCTCAGGATAGCGTACGGTTGCACCTACCCCGCTGGATAGGCTGCGGGAGGGTGCGTGCCCGACACGGCGCGAGTAGAAGAGTTGGTTTGCACCCCCGATCTCGAAGCTCAGGATCTTGCGGCCTTCGAGGAAGAAGGGCCGCTTCTCCTCGTAGAAAGTCTCGTAGGCGGTGAGGTTCACGACTGAGGGATCGGCCTCGACTTGGCCGAAGTCGGGGTTGACCGTCGCATCGAGGGTGAAGTTGGTGGTGAGCCCGAGCTTGACGTCGATCCCCATCGAGCCGGACCCGTCCGGGCTGTCGGGAACCCGCGGGCCGGAACTCCCCTTTCCAACCACGTGGGGGAGCAACTCGAGGCGCCACGGGCTTGGCAGGTTCCGGATCCCGTGGAGTTCGCCGAGTTGATACATGCGTCCGGTGTTCTGACGGGGGATGAGCTGCCATTGGTCTTCCTCTTGGTTGCGGTCGATCCAGCGCCAGGAGTGCATCCCCCACACCTGCTCGTCTTGGGGCCCGTAGCGAAGCTGGCTCAGCGGCACGCGGAACTCTGCCGTCCACCCATCATCATCGTGGGAAACCTCGCCGTCCCACACCGCGTCCCAGGAAGTGTCCCACTCCAACTCGCCGTTCCCGAGGATCAGGTCTATCTTACTCCCTCCCGCGGTGAGGTCGAACTCGAAGCCGGTCCGCTTGTCGTTGTAGCTATCGAAGCAGATGCCGACGATGTCGCCGGAAAAGTCATCCCGGCGCCCCGGGTAACGGTGGACCTCGGCGGGGTCGTCGTAGACGCGAAACGCGACATAGACGTTTCGATCGTCGTAGAGGATCTTGAGTTCGGTGGGTTTGGAGGGCGGAGCCCCCTCGGTGGGAATCTGTTGCGCCCATTCGCCCGCCCACACGCCCTCGGTCCACGCCTCGTCGTCCAGGCGCCCGTCGATTGTCGGCGGCGAGCCGTTCAGCCGGACTGTCTCGTAGATCCTTGGTGGGTACTTGCGGCCGAACGGGTTCGCCTCAGATGTGTCGCTCGCGGACGTCACTTCCTGTGCGTGCGCGTCAACGCACCATGCACAACCAAATAGACATAGAAAGAATCCCCAAAGCGCGGTCCTAAGACATCCGCTGGCGGCGGGAGACGCGAACGGGAAAATGATATCCGGCAATACTATGATCTCCCGGTAGTTGCTCAATGCACTTGGACAATGATAATCTACCGACAGCGAGAACCGATCGATTGCCCTCATCCAGCATGCGGTCAGGGACCGCCGCAAAACGTATGTGGACCGTCTCTACAGGAGTCCTAGAGCTCCCGACGTTATTGAGATAACCTGACGTCTCGGCGTAGATTGCCTCGACAAACGCTCCCGACTAGACGAGGGTGCCATGCCAACATCTACCGTGTACCACCACTTCGTTACCTTCCGCCGATTAGTTGGCGGTGTCGTCCTGCCACTGTTGCTTGCCGCGTGCGATCCGCCGCCGAGCGACTATGGCGTTCAGGCCCGAGGCGAACTCGAGAACGGGCTTCTGGCACAGATGAGCCTGCTCGAGAAGATCGGTCAGATGACCCAGGCGGACCAATCGTTCCTTGCAGATCCATCGGAAATCACGGAGCTGTATCTGGGCTCGGTCCTGAGCGGCGGCAATTCGGACCCGGCGGAGGGAAACACCCGCGAGGCGTGGACGGAGATGTACGACCGGTGCCAGCAGGCGGCACTCGAGATGCGGCTGGGAATCCCTATCCTTTACGGCGTGGACGCAGTGCACGGGCACAACAACGTGTTGGGGGCGGTGATCTTCCCGCACAACATCGGCCTCGGTGCGACGCGGGACGCGGAGCTGGTGCGAAGGATCGCGGAGATTACGGCTGTCGAGATGCGGGCGACGGGGGTGCAGTGGACGTTCGCGCCGGCGGTCTCGGTGCCGAGGGACGAGCGTTGGGGGCGGACCTACGAGGGCTTCTCGGAGGATCCGGAGATCGTATCGGAACTCGGAGCGGCGGCTGTGCGAGGTTATCAGCGCGACGGCCACCTTGAACATCCGCTGGCGGTTCTGGCAACGGCGAAACACTACCTGGGTGACGGCGGGACTCTGCCCGGTACGGGCACTTTCGGCAACTCGCCCGGGCTCGACCAGGGTGACATGCGTCTGTCGGAGGCCGACGTGCGGCGCATTCATCTCGCTCCGTACGGACCGGCCGTGCAGGCGGGAGTGGGCAGCATCATGCCGTCCTACAGCAGCTGGAACGGCGAGAAGATGTCGGATAACCGCTACCTGCTGACGGAGGTGCTGAAGGGCGAGTTGGGCTTCGAGGGTTTCCTGATCTCGGACTACAATGCGATACAGCAGCTCGATCCGGACTTCAAGACCGCCATCGCCCTATCCGTCAACGCAGGTATGGACATGGCAATGGTACCCAGCCAGTACCGGGAGTTCATCGGGCACCTGAGGGAGCTGGTGGAGGAGCGTGTGGTCCCTGAGTCGCGGATCAACGATGCGGTGAGCCGGATTCTCCGGGTCAAGGCGGCAATGGGCCTGCTGGACCCGGACCGCTCGCATCTGACCGACCGGTCGCTCGAGGCCTCCTTTGGCTCCGCCGAACACCGGCAGCTGGCGAGAGACGCCGTGCGTCAGTCGCTGGTGCTGCTGAAGAACGAGGGCGGCGTACTGCCCCTGACGAAGGACATCGGCCGCATCCATGTTGCCGGCCCGGCGGCCGACGATATCGGGAGGCAATGCGGCGGATGGACCATCACCTGGCAGGGCGAGAGGGGGGAGGTGACAACCGGAGGCACCACCATCTTGAGCGGAATTCGTCAGGCCGTGGGGTCAGGGACCGAGGTGACCTTCTCGCTGGATGGCTCTGGCGCTGTGGGAGCGGACGTCGGCGTCGTCGTCGTCGGGGAACAGCCGTATGCTGAGGGCCTGGGAGACAACATGTTTCTGACGATCGACCCCGATCAGGTAGAAACCATCCGGCGAATGAAGGACGCCGGTCAGCCTGTGGTGGTGGTGCTGATATCGGGCCGGCCGATGGTAGTGAACGACGTGCTCGACATGGCCGACGCGTTTGTCGCGGCGTGGCTGCCGGGCACCGAGGGGACCGGCGTGGCGGACGTCCTGTTCGGCGACTACGCACCCACGGGCAAGCTCTCCTTCACATGGCCACGGTCCACGGAACAGCTGCCGATCAACGTCGGCGACGCCGACTACGAGCCGCTTTTCCCGTTGGGCTACGGCTTGAGCTACTGAGGGCCTATCGTCCCAACCTAACCGTTCCAAACGAGGCGGGCGATCGGTAGGCATCATCGTCCTCCGCGGCCCAGGCGATCTTGTGCTCGCGTCGGTCATTGTCGTTGTCGATCACATGGATGTCGATACCGATGAAGGCGCCGGGGGAAACCGCTGCACCGAGCGGCAGGGCGAAGTCGACAACGTATCCGCCGGTGACTTCCCACTGAACGCATATGAACTGCTCCGGTATCGTGCCACGTTCGGCAGAGATGGATCCACCGCGCGTGATCCGGAGTTGCACGTCGTCTGGCCGGTACTCCAGCGTTTTGGCGTTGTCGGGGTCGAGGTAGATCTCCACCCCGTCGTTGTGACCCGAACGGCCGTCCCGGTTCCGCAGTACGGCGTCGGTCACCTCGATGCGACCGTGGAGTCCGCCGTCTTCCCAGCGAAGCGCCCACCGTGCGGACAGATCGTCTGGAGCAGGCAAAGCCGGTCCGGAGACCAGGCGCTCGACGGGAGTGAGAACACCGTATTCGGATGAGTGTGACACTTCCAACCCCACGAACGGACGGACCTCGACACGAACGGCCCGGCTCGTGTCGGCACCGAGCGTGTTTGAGGCGACGACCTGCCAGACGCCTCCTTCGGACTCTGACCTGGGAGCGACGACCATGTTCGGGCCGGCGGCCGCCTCGACCACCTGCCCCTCATACAACCAAGTGTACTCCAACGGATAACCGGTCGCCCGCACACCCAGAACGGCTGCGTCA
>JBDGYW010000323.1:0-7072 GCA_039588935.1 Gemmatimonadota bacterium
GCTGGGTCCTGCAGCAAGTTCGGCGAGGGCGGAGGAGAGTCTTGCAGCGACGTCAGCCATGGTCGGCAAATATAGGCGTCTGTGCGCTCTACGGCGAGAACACAGATGATTGTAGCACACCGACAGGAAAACGGCCGCGGCCCGCGTCTACTGAACGATCAGGTCGAACGCCACGATGAGACTGTACGGCCGGTGACAGCGGTCAGCAGCGGGTTGGGTTGACATATAGTACGAAGCGTACTATAATTTTCCGTACTATGACGAAACGTACTATAACCACGCTCGACTATGCGTTGCTTGGATTGCTCTGTCAGTCACCCCAGTCGGGCTACGACTTGAGGAAGATCTTCGAGACGACGGCCATGGGGAACTACAGCGGCAGCCCAGGCGCCATCTACCCGGCGTTACGGCGACTCGAACAACAGGGCCTCGTCGAGGGCGAGGTCGACACTACGAGGGCCATGCGGCCGAAGAAGGTATTCCGTCCGACCAAGGCAGGCAGGGAGACTCTCAGCGAATGGCTGGTGCGTGAGATCGAACGCGAGGATGTGGAGCATCGCACCGACGAGCTGATGCTGCGGTTCGCATTCCATTGGGTGCTCGACAGCCGAGCGGCGACTCGCCGTTTCCTCGAGCGCTTTCTGAGTGAAGTCGAGGAATGTCTGGGCGAGCTGGACCGTCAGCGCAGGCAGTATCCGAAAGAAGCACCACTCCATCCCCGGTTGGCCTTGGCGGCGGGTATCGAACAGTATCGGGCCAGCGCGCGTTGGGCGCGCAAGGCCATCAAAGATTTTTTGGAGGATGGTTCATGATTGCTCGACAGACTGTGGTGCGCTGGTTGTGGGGAATCCCCGTCTGCGTGGCGGTGCTGTTCGCCGGCCAGATGCTCGGCGCTGCGCTCGTTTCGATCCTGGGCCTGGAGCTGCCGCCGTCGCCGGTGGCCGTCGACTCGGGTACCCAATCCCTGCTTTTCTTCCCGGCGGCGATCGCAATCGCAGTGGCCCTGGCGGGGATGGCGGTCGGACTCGCTGGGCGCTGGTGGGAACGGGGGGCGATCTTGGCTGTCTTCTTTTTCGGGATCTACGGCGTTGGTAACACGATCGAGACGGTCATCTTCACCACCCTCGGTGGACAGATGGCCATGGCAGTGATGCAGCTGCCGCCGTCGGTTCTCGGAGCACTGGCGGTAGTTGTCCTGTTTGCGGCCCCCTCGGATGAGGGGTTCAGGGGGAGAGCAGCGGCGTTTTTCTCCAGTTGGAAGCCGGGGAAGCTGGCAACTCGCCTCGGGCTGGCGGTCCTCGCCTTTCCCTTCATCTACCTACTGTTTGGCATGATGGTCGCGCCGATCGTGACACCAATCTACGAACAGCTCGATTTCCTCGTCACTCCACCGATGCCGACGATCCTGAAGGTAGTCTCGATGCGCAGTGTCCTGTTGCTGCTCGTGTCCCTGCCGGTGATCGTCGGTTGGCGGGAGTCACGGGGCAGATTGATCCTCGCGTTGGGTGTCGGGCACTTCGTCGCGGTCGGTCTCGCCGGACTGATTCAGGCGCCGTTCTTCCCGGCGGTTCTCCGTTGGACTCACGGCATCGAGATCCTGGCCGATTCGATCTGCTACGCGGCAGTTCTGGGCTGGCTGTTCTTTCCACGCCGGAACCGCGCCGGTGAGGAGCAGCGGGTGCTACAGGAGCGCCTCGCCTAAAGGGCCTCTGGAAAAGCGACGGCACGTGTTTGTCGGGGTGAGCACAAACGCTCGAGTGACGAGCTTCCTGCCAGCTCAATCACCACCGCCGTCGTCCAGCTGGGGCACATTGCCGGCGTCGAGTTCGGTGAGTGGTTCAGCGGGCGGCAACGGTGCGGCCTCGCGAGCAAGCTCGATCGCGGTCACCAGCGCCTTGGCATGTTGACGGAACCGTCTGCCGATGCGGAGAAAAAGCGTTCCGCCCTTCCGACCCGGCATGTCTTCGAAGACGTCAAGTCCCCGACCCCGCAACACTAGTTGCGGCCACCACCAACCGCCGCGCAGCCGCGCTTCGGCGAGCGAATCCACCGGAATCTCGCGCCTGCCTATGGGTGACTCCTCGACAAGGGTGCTGATTCCTGAAAACGCAACTTGCTCCGTCTTCTCGGTCGCGGTCCACTCCAGGATGAGTGTTTCGTGGATCAACTGAAGCTGGCCTTCGATGCGGTAGCTAACCTTCCGGATTCCACTGAATTCAATAACGTCTTTGCCCGGAACACCGATGCGAAACGGTAGAGGCTCGCTCGAAGACATGCTGGTAAGGGTAACTCTTGTCGGCGATACACACTACCGGGCCAGGTGTGGCATCTGACCTCCAGTCCGTAGCAAGACACTCCCGAAGGCCTGGCGGGCCGACACCCGAATCCTCACCACCACACCGATCGAGAATCAGTAGGTCTGGACGGGTTCAGCTTGCAGGATTGTCACTGACATGATCACGATGCCAATTGACGCCTACGAACGCCACCGACGTAGCTCGATCGAGCGCGAGGAGCGTGTGCAACCGAACCGTGTGGAGTCGAGGCCGTCGCAATCGAGGCGGAGGTGACGGTCGAGCACCTTCGCACCCACATTATCTCTCGCCGATGCCCGACCTTCCCCTGCCTTCACCGACGCTATCCATGACCGTTATGCGATCGAACGAGAGACCGGTGCGGGTGGCATGGAGGGAACCTGATCATCTTGCTGGATGACCTCGACATGATTGCAGTGACTGTCGCGGATCCGTTGCACGGCATTGACAGGGAGGAAGCCTGGAAGCACGAAGCGGCGATCATCAACCTGGTGGGCAAGTTCATCAATTCCTTGTAACACACCCATGAAGCGATGCTGGAATGGTAGCGGAGTCTCGGTCTCCGACGGGGAACGGATGGTCGAAGTCGACGGCAGCTAGCTTTTTCCTCCACACTGTACTGTATCGAGCGCTGCTGGTAACTTCTTTAAACATGACGAAGATCGGTTTCTTCCTTCTCCTGCTGGCAGCCGCGGCGGTACTGCCGACGGATCTCTGTCTCGCCCAGGGCGACGATGTCCAACTCCGGATTCTGGTCATTGGCGCACACCCGGATGATCCCGAAAAAGTGGGCGGGACCATGGCCAAGTTCATTGAGAAGGGTCATAAAGTCCGCCTCGTATCGCTGACGAACGGGAACGCGGGCCATTTCGAGATGGGCGGCGGTCCTCTCGCGCAGCGACGCTACCGGGAAACCCAGTGTGCGGGCGGGGCCATCGGGGCTGAGTACATCGTCCTCGACAACGACGATGGAAAGCTCTTGCCGACACTGGAGAATCGGGAGGAAGTGATCCGTCAGATTCGCGAGTTCCAGGCGGATATCGTCATCAGTCACCGTCCCAACGATTACCATCCGGATCACCGCAACACGGGGCTCCTGGTCAGGGATGCGGCCTACATGGTTACCGTGCCGAACATCGTCGCATCGGTTCCCCACCTGATGAAGAATCCCGTCTTCATGTACATGTCGGACAGATTCACTGAACCCTCTCCCTTTGTTCCGGATATAGTGGTGGCGATCGACGATGTCATCGAAGAGAAGATCGACATGTATCACTGCCACGAGTCGCAGATGTACGAATGGCTGCCCTACAACCGGGGGGATCTCGGGTCAGTGCCAAGTGATCCATCGGAACGGCGCGACTGGCTGGCCGAGACTCGAGGATTCAGATCGTCCCGGCCCGGAGAGACCTATCGAGAACTGCTGATCCAGCTGTACGGACAGGAGATGGGGAGCCAGGTAAGGCAGGCGGAAGCGTTCCAGGTTTCAGAGTATGGCTCGCAGCCGTCACTCGAAGAGTTGAAGAGGCTCTTCCCGTTCTTCGATTGACCACTCCCTTTTTTTTAAGCCGGATCACTCCAGGATCGGCCTAGGACGCCGGCGAACCGCCCCTAGTTGCCAAACCACGCCAACCAGAAGACCGCGCCCGCCGTGCCGTCCATAGTGGGCTCGTTCGTCGAATAGTCTCCAATGTCGTCGTGGTAGACCACGTATTCGTTCTGGAACTCGGCGAACTCGTCGGGAGAGTAGAGCGTTAAACCCAGCAAACTCGAGTAGATCGACAATAGAACCGGACCGTCGACCAGCCCACCTGGGACCTCCCGTTTCGTCAGTGCCCAGACGGATGTGTGAACGTCCACCGGGCGCTCCCCGTCGCGCGGGATCCCTGTGAACATCGACGTGCCCCAGGGGTTTCGGCCCAACAGCCAGTCGCGTTGCCGCAGCAAGAAATCGTGATACTGTCTATCGCCCGTCATGTTCTCATACAACAGGATCTGAGTAACCAGCGCTGTGGTCAGGTTGTTCGAGCACCATAAAAACGGCACACCGATGCCGTACGGATTTGTCAGGCCCCGTTTTTTCGTCCGTTCGATGCCGTCTCGATAATAGCCGGCGAGCGTGTCCTGAAGAGTCGCGTCGACGAGCGGATAAAGCGCAAAATGTCCCACGTTCACGAACGGGTAGTACTCGTAGTGTTCTGCGGTGTCGTGCTGCATCCATGAGGTAGGACCCGCCAGACGTGCATAACGAATGGCGTCTTGCAGGTAAACGCGCTCGCCAGTGGCCTTGAACAACTCCGCGGCGCCCCACTCCATATCATCGGCCCAGGTCCGTTCGCCGTATCTGTATGGTGCGCCGTACGAGTTGCCCTGCTGATATCCTTCCTTGTCCTTGCCCATGGCGTAGACCTCGCGCCCGGCCCGGAGGGAGATCTGTGCGAAGGCCGAGTCGCTTCCCTCGGTTATCCAGACGCGGTAGGCCATCGCCATAGCCGCCGCGAACCGGCCTGCTAGGTTTGCGATTCCCGTTGCCTCGCTCTGGTATTCCGCCAAACCCTGTGGGCTGCCGGTCGCGAAATAGGCCGGACGATAGCTGTTGGCACCCCAGCCATAGTCGGAGTTGTCTTCATCAGGCATTTTCCAGCCGCGGTGATCGCGATCGTCGGCGACCTGGTGTATCAGTTGATTCGGCCCCGGGTGCATCTTGTGCATCCAATCGAGGCCCCACTTGACCTCATCGAGCACGTCGGGGATCCCATTCGGACCGGGTTGGCCGAGCGCGTTGGTTGCGTCGCCAAAACGATTGCCGGCAAGTTCATACGCCAGAAGCATGCGCGCGGTGGCGTTGCTGCCGGTAATCAGGTATTTGAGCTGGTCTCCGGCATCGTGCCAGCCACCCGAAACGTCAACGAAGGTGGAATCCGGCATGGGACCGTAGAAGCTACGGCCGTCCCGCATGTGGCAGGTTTTATCGAGGAACGGATTGTATCCACACCGCTGCTGTCGCAAGAACCCGAGCAAAGCCTCGTGTGTTTTTCCGTAGGCATCTCGGCCGATCGCGAACGTCGGCGTATGGTGGTCTCGCACCCGCAGGTAGTATTGGCCAGGCCTTTCGAAGGCGGAAAAATCCGCTTCGTAGTAATGTGCGAAAGTGCCCCAGCCCTCGGCGCTAGAAGGTGCCAGTGTGCCGGTGAAGACCACTTCTTCCGTCGTACTTTCCACGAGGTTAAACTCGGCGTCGATCGATCGGTGTGAGAAAACCACGGCGACTTTGCTATCATCCTTGAGGTAGCCCAGCAGATTGACGCGAACGTGAACTGCGCTCGAGTCGACAGGACCCGCCAATCCCTGTTCCGCGTTCCGGTCCGTCTCTCTCGAACCGCATGCGAAAACGGCGATCGTCGCCAGGCTGAAAAGAATCAAACACCAGCTATCTTTCCTGCGTACCGTGGGAATCGTCATCCTGGTCCCTCCAGTAGCGCCTCGACACGCCGCAGACTGTAACCCCTCTCCATCCCATCCGCTTCGGGGCTCAACTGTAAGTAGATGATGTAGCACTCCTCAGGCCCGGCGCGCAAGAACGTCGGCCCGGCTCTCGGCCTCGGGCACCTCCAGCATCGCGCCCAGTCTCGTCTCCTGTTGTGGGTCCATTTCCCCACGGTCCTATATTGTTGCGGCGTGGCACAGATGATAACACGGGCCATCGTTGCCATGGGGCCGTGTGCCACGTTGCACAACGTCTATTTGTCTCTTATGACGAGAGGGTGTAGCTATGGGGAGCAGAAGGTCACTGGCGCTCTTTTTCCTTTTGACCCTGTTCGCGTGGGCCATATGGATCCCGCAGGCAGCGCGCAGCTATGGCGTTGGTGTGTGGGCGCCATCGATGCAATCTCCCCTCAACGCGTTGACGGTGTGGTCGCCCGGACTCGCGGCGATGCTGCTCTGTTGGCGCGCATCCGGCAAGGCTGGTATCGCAACCCTGTTTAGCCGGCTCGGTCTGTGGCGGGTTCCGTTGAAATGGTACCTTGTGGCGCTCTTTCTGGCCCCTGCGCTGTGGTTCTGCGCGTTCGGGATCGACCGACTCACTGGGCAGACGTACAATCTGGAAACGCCGCTCCTGTTGCAGTCCTTTAGCGCCGGTGCCGTAGCGATGATACCTATAGCGGCGGTCTTCACACTGCCTAATGCGCTCGGCGAAGAACTCGGGTGGCGGGCTTTCGCGTTGCCTAGACTTCAACAGAAACACAGCCCCATCGTCGCGAGTATAGTAATCGGCATATTCTGGGGCTTCTGGCACGTCCCGGCATGGTTGGCGTGGAGCGGGGTGGAGGCGTCCCCGCTCCCGATACTGGTGATGGTCGTCAACATGGTGCCGGCGGCTATCGTATTCACATGGCTTTTCAACCGCACCAACGGCAGCCTCCTTCTCGTTACCCTGTACCACGCGTCGATCGCCAACAAAGGCTACTTTCTTCCCACTCTGCCAACATACGCCGAGCCGGCGCTACTGTGGCTGGTTGCCGTCGCGATCGTGACGGCGGGTGGAATGACGCGTCGTCGCAGCAGCGATACCGGATTTGAGCGTGCTACCGATGAGGAAGAAAGGGGAGGTTGACGCGCACCCGTTGACAACCTCTGCCTTGAAGAAGCCTGTTGACTGCCGGGGTGACGTTTTGCTGGAGCGCGCCAGAATCCGATAACGTTGTGCGAAATGCAGGTGTTTTGATCACCCCGCTTGCCTAGGGCAGCCTCCTTGT
>JBDGYW010000324.1:0-7052 GCA_039588935.1 Gemmatimonadota bacterium
AGGCGGAAGAAGTAGGAGCGAGGTACGTTCGTCCAACATATGACCGCTTCAGACTTCGAACAGGCCGACGAGTTCGCAGAGTCATACGACGCTGCTGTTCAGAAACACGGGTGGAATTCTCCACAAGTCCTATTCGACCTGACCGAGGACAACCTGGAACCAGGGGAAAGACTGCTTGACCTGGGAATCGGCACGGGGCTGAGCGCGATCCCTTTCCACAAGGCAGGGCTGAGAGTTTTCGGCATGGACGGCTCCGGTAAAATGCTCGAGCGCTGTGTTTCAAAAGGCGTCACAGTCGAACTGAAGCAGCATGACATCAGGTCGGCACCGCTGCCATACAGTGACGACAGCTTCGACCACGCAATCGCCTGCGGAGTGTTCCATCTGGTTGGATGCCTCGATGGAGTGTTTGCCGAAGTGGCGCGCGTCGTGCGCGATGGTGGAACGTTTGCATTCACCGTCGAGAATCTCCAAGATGACCGCTTGCGCGACGGAGGAGTCGACTCCGGTGACATGCTGGAAATTGTGAACGAGAAGTCAGGTGTTTCATCCTTCCTGCACAGCCATGATCTGATACAGGACCTGCTGCGCGGAAACGGGTTCACGCCAATCAAGACACTCGACTATGTGGCGTACGGCAAAACCGATTGGGCTGATGAAAGGTCATTCCGCGCATACGCCGCATGCAGAAACGAAGTGCGATAGTTGATTCGAGATCGGCGAGGCTTTGTCGCAGATACCTCCCTGACTATCCGCGGTCACCGCCGGTTGCGGCGGAGCAGTTCGTGCCGTAACCTGAATTAGGCTCAGTTCCCCCAGTCAGATACTCGAGGTGTGATTCGCCGGTCAACGACAAAGGCCCGCAGGACCTTATGACGGAAGGAAGCCCGAGTTTGCATCATACTGAGAGTGGCAAACCGTTTCGGGATCCCATCATACTGGCTGCGGCCGCTGTCAACGGTGCCCTTGCCGCGGTTTATGTATTTCCCATCCTCACACCCTCCCAGTTTGAATTTGTTACTAACACACTTTCGCTGATTCCCATCCTCATACTTGCGATCGTGGCCCCGTGGTTCCGCCTTCCACCAATGGCGAGCAGCACGGAGCGGCGGTTCTGGGCCCTCTGGTCCGCTGGCTTGGGTTTCGGCCTGATTGTGCGATTCATCTACCTGGTCAATCCCCAGGTGGACTCTCTGGCGTCAGGGGCCGTCAGCATCGATGTGCTGTATGTGCTGTTCTACCTCGCCCTCATCCTTTCCCTACAGGTTCGGCCTGATCGTCTCACGTCAGACCAAGAGAGGAGTGAGCTGCGGCTGTTGGAAGCCGCAGGGACGGCGGTTTTTGTCCTGGCTCTCCTTGCGTATTTCACAGTCGTGCCAAACACCCTCAACCCCGAGGAGTACGGCACCTGGGTCCCGTCTCTGCTGCTCTATTGGGTGCTGGATGCGTTCCTATTCCTCACTCTGGTATATCTCCGAAACACGAGCGCAAGCCGGGAATGGAGGATCCTCTACTCATGGCTGGCTATGGCTCCACTTCTCTGGGCTACGACGGAGATACTGGAGTTGCTGTTTTACATAGAGTGGCAGGGGCAGGATTGGACGACCGCCGGATATCTGGATGTTTTCTGGTATCTGCCCTGGTTCTTCATCACCGTGGCTGGGCGCGTCCGAGCCCGACCTGTGCCGGCACTCATGGGAGCCCCCAAGCAGCGAGTCCACATGCCGAGAGCAGCGGGATCCTTGGGTCGCCCAGGCTCGCTCGTGGTCATGGGCATGACCCTTCCCGTCATCCATTTCGGCTCCAACCTTCTAGACCTATTGGACCCCGCCACCCGGGACCCGCGGGAAAGCGTGGTTCTCGTAGCCGTGGTCCTCCTCTTGGGGACGGCCTTTATCCACCAGAAGCTTCTGGGGAGGCATACAGTAGCTCTCGCCCGCCGGAGCCAGGAACTGGAGGAACGTCAGAGGCTCCTCGCGACGGCTGTGGAACAGGCCCCCGATCCCATGCTCATCGCGGATGCGAATGGACGAATTCAATACGCAAACCCAATATTCTGGGAGGCCGAACGGAATCCGGACGAGCTTCTAGGGTGCCCCCTCGAAGATGCCCTTCCTCCCACACTCGTGGGCATCACGGACACCACCCTCGCGTCTTCGCTAAAATCCGGGGAGGCCTGGGAGGGTCGGAACCGGACTCGTACCCCAGATGAAGTGGAGCGGGAAGAGCTAGTGACCGTCTCCCCGGTCCGCGGTACCACCGGCGGATTGGAGAACTGGGCGGTGGTGCGAAAGGATGTCACCTACCTATCTCAACTGGAGCGGCAGTTTCGTCAGGCGCAGAAGATGGAAGCGCTGGGAACTCTGGCTGGGGGCATCGCCCATGACTTCAACAACATTTTGGGTGCCATTTACGGCTACGTAGAGGTTCTCAGGGATGAAATGGATTCGGAGTCGACATCCCAAGAACACCTGAAAGGTCTGTTCAGCGCCGCCGAACGTGCCGGCTCACTCGTTAGGCAGATTCTCAGCTTCTCGCGGCAAGCGGAAGAAGAACAGGAACGGTTCGAGCTGGAGCCCGTGGTCAGGGAGGCGATCGCACTACTCAAAGCCACGCTACCGTCCACGATCCAAATACGGGCCGAACTCGATGAGAATGTGGGAGCCATCCTGGGCAGAAAACACCAGATCGAGCAGATCGTCCTTAACCTGGGCACAAACGCGGGCCATGCGATGGGTGACAAGGGCGGGTTCTTGAGGGTCGGTTTGGACAACGTGCAACTCCATTCCAAAGAGGTAGAGGAATGGGGGCTTCCAGCACCGGGAAACTTCGCCCGGATCTCCGTGGGTGATTCCGGAGTAGGCATGGACGAAACGACCCTGGCCCGGATGTTCGATCCATTCTTCACCACGAAGGAGGTGGGAAAAGGAACCGGCCTCGGCCTATCCGTTGTCCACGGGATCGTTGCGTCGCATGGTGGGGTGGTCCGTGTACAAAGCAAACTTGGGAAAGGGACTACTTTCGATGTCTATCTTCCGGTCGTCGAATCACAAATGGTTGCAGAGGAAGTTGAGGAGCGTGCCATCCCCACCGGGATCGGTGGGCGACTCCTGTTGGTGGACGACGAACCCATGCTGGTCACCCTAGCGGAGAGGATGCTCACTGGGCTCGGGTACGAGGTAACGGCATTCACGGTCAGTACGGAGGCACTCGCGGTATTCAAAGATGATCCCGATGGGATAGATGCCCTGATCACCGACCACACCATGCCGGGCATGACGGGTTTGGAATTGGCCGCGGCAGCAAGGGAGATCCGGGCAGATCTCCCCATCCTCCTGACCAGCGGATACTCAGAGGCTTTGGATCCGGACCGCTCAGTTGACGCTCACGTCAACGGCCTTCTGATGAAGCCCTACACCCGAGCGGAGCTCGGGCAGGCGGTGGTGGCTCTTCTTAGTGAAAGAGCGAAACAATAGGACTTACAAGAACACCGAGTCCGTCGACAACCCACCGGCTCGCCGAGCGCTGCGGCACTCGGCGATGATCGCGTCCTAGAACCTGAGCTCAGTATCGTTCGCCAAATTCGTCAGGCCTACAAAGAGCAGCTTCGCGACATCTTCCATGATCTCCGGAGTCAGAGTCTCCGGCGTGTCGCGCGGGTCGTGATAATAGGTGCTGACGCCCGGGACCCGGCCCGAGGTCCCCACGCTCATAGTCCTGAATCCGGCGCGCTGGAAGATGACTCCATCACTTCTTGGACGACCCGCTGATGTTCGTGATGCCGATGTTCCGATCGTCCGGTGGAGAAACGCCTCATTCGCAGCTTCGAAGTGGCGGTAGATCTGCGGATAGGTCAGCCCGCCACCGACGCGCAGTCCCGTTCCGTGCCCCACCATGTCGAGGTTGAAGAATACGACCGTTTTCTCTCTGGGGAAGACCGGCTGTTGGGTGTACAGCGTGCTGCCAATCAGGCCGCACTCCTCCCCGCCGATGAACAGAAACATGATTGATCTCTTCGGCCTGACCGGTGACATGGCCAGCGCTCTGGCGGCTCCCAGGATGTCCGCAATCCCGGACGCATTGTCGAGAGCCCCGGCAAAGATGCCGCCCAAATCGCCAACGCCGTCGAGGTGCCCGCCGACGATGATCACCTCATCCTTCAACAAGGGGTCGGAGCCCTCGATCATTCCGATCACATTCGCGGCCCGCCCTTCGGGGTGACGCACCGCCTCCGCGGTGATCGTTGCGGTCTTGCCCAGCGTTAGGGATGCCGGACTCAGGTTCGCCTTGATCTCGCCGAGCACCTCAGCATGAGTCCTCCCAGTCCCATAGAAGAGGTGGTCCGTAACGTGCGAATCGATGTGGCAGTAGACGAGGCCCTCGTTGAACGACGTGTTCGGGTTGGCGATCTTGCTAGCGTAGAGTACTCCCGCGGCGCCGTGCGCTTGTGCCGTGTTGAGCTTCTTCTGGTGGTAGGCGTACGGCACCCATTTCGCAAGAGTCTCTTCATCGTCTCCTTCGTAGGGCACGCCAATGTCAATCACGACGACCTTGCCGGTTACATCCATCCCCTCGTAGTCATCGTACCCGAGTTCGGGCGCAGTAATGCCATATCCTACGTATAAAACCTCGCCTGTCACCGTTCCAGCGTCCGAGTTCGTGCCCGGGTAATAGTCGTTCGGGAACGAATAGTCGATCCGCATACTCTCACCGCTCGATTCCATCTCGACAGACAGCGCGCCTGCACTAAGCACATCGCTGTACGGCCAGTCGAACATCTGGAAATAGCTGCCGTTGTCTCCACCAGGACTGATGCCCCACTCTACGAGTAGGCCCGCGACCCATTCCGCGACCTCCAAAAACTCGGGCGTCCCCGACAGCCTCCCTTTGTACTTGTCCGAACTCATCTCGTGGACATACGCCATCAGGTCATGGCTGGATATCGAGTGGAAGGCCTGAAAAAAGCCCTGGTCCTGGCCCGCACTCTGCTCCTGGGCCGAGAGTGGGGTGGACAGAGTCAGTCCCAAAACCACCAGGTAAACACACGCAACGAGTTTCTTCATATCCGGAATCCTCAGGGTCGGAGGGTTGACGCGAGAACCATAGGGGATCTATCCGCACGATACAAGGCGGTCCAACGAGTATGTTTCCTTTGCGTCGCTGGACAGCTCTGCTGCCACAAAACATACTTGTGACGCCGACATGAGAGCAGGTCAATCTATCGGAGTGTTTCTATTGAGGAGGCACCTGTGAGAATGAGCAGGAACGAGATTGCTGAATGCGGCTGCGTGTTTGTGTTGGCCTTGATCCTGTTTCCTCCAACCGTTTCCGCCCAGCAGTACCTCGAATCGTCCGGCAGAGTGAACGTCGTGCTCGTCGCCGACCCATACTCCGACACCAGAACCGGTCCCGAACTGGTGGAGGGTCCGGGGATTCTGCTTGCGGGAGGCATCCAGGAACTGCTTGGCGGAATGGATGTGCATGTGGCACGATCGACGACGATACAGATGCCGGCAGAACTGGAACGGGAATACGGAGAATGGAACCGCGCTTCCCTGACCAACAGGACCATGGGCCGGTACATCTACGAATCCGATCTGGGTGAGCACTTCTTCATCGGACTGTTATCGGGCAGCAAGTCTCTGGTCGGAATGCTCGCCGGTTTGCAGCACCTGGGACCGGACAGGCAGCCGCTCACGGACAGCAGCGGGCGCGACATCCTCGGGCTTCCGCGGCTCGGAGAGAGCAGGCCCCTGAAGGTGGGGCTGGTCTGGATCAGTGAACGAGGCGATTTCAATACGCCAAACACCTCCATGCAGGGAGACATGGGTGGAATGAACGTGGCCGTGGCCGCGGGACTTTCGAATACGACGCTTCGTCAACAAGCCGGCCTCGACCCACCGCTCTCCACCAAGCACATCGTTATGGCGGGTGTCCAGAATACAACTCCGTATGAACAGTTGAGTATAGATAACTCCTTCATCGAAACACTCTCCATTGAGGAGCTGAGGACCCTGTCCGACGCAACCGATGTGCAGATGGGACGGCCCCGCAGGATGGCGGACGTCATCTACGTTCATGTGGACTTGAGCATAATGGCAGCCGCTGAGATGCCCGAGCTGCCAGGCTCTCCTCATGACAAACTCACCAGCAGCGGTCTCGCAGCAGTCCTGCAGAAGATGTTCGCCTATCCGAAAGCCGCGGCGATAGGGATCGCAGGACTGCCCAATGACGCGAGCGAAGTCTCTGTGAACGCGGCGTACAGACTCATTGAAGGAGCCATAGGAGGCGTGAGAAACAGATGACACACATGACAAGAAAGCACTCATGGATTCTTGTGTGCCTCCTTCTGACCTTGCCACAGGTCATACGCGCTCAAGAATATCTGCAAGACGGAAGTGCAAACGTCGCAATCGTCAGAAACCCGTTCATGGCGTCCGAGAGTATTCTGGCAGAGGGCCTCGTCGACAGCATCTTTGCCCTCGGTGCCACGATCGGTCTTAATCAGACGTTCGACCTCACTGAGACGGAACGAGAGTACTCAGGATGGGCGAGAGAAGCACTGGTGAGCAGACATCTGGCCGACCTCATCTCGGCGAGCGGCAAGAACGAGTATCTGACTGTCGCATTACTTGGGTCTTGCAGCGATCTTCCCGGAGTGCTTTCCGGATTGCAGAATATGGCCCCCGGACAGGAAGAGCAGACGTACCACCTGGCGGCGAACATTCCGCACCGGGTCGCACTGATATACTTCGATGCGCACGCCGATGTGAACACTCCCGAGACTACACTCAGCGGCATGTACGGCGGAATGGACGTTGCGCTCGCCGCGGGGCTCTACAACGACAACAACCGATTGATCGCCGGGCTCGATCCGCCGCTGCCACCCAGCTACATCCTGCTGGCGGATGTGCGCGACACAGATCCGCGAGAGCAAGAGCTCATTGACCGTTACCACTTCGAGAGCATATCAACCGAAGACATCAAGATGTTGTCACAAAACGTTCACGATCAGATGGAACGTCTGAGCAGTCTGACGGACGTGATCTATA
>JBDGYW010000325.1:0-7047 GCA_039588935.1 Gemmatimonadota bacterium
ATCACACCTGTCTCCGGGTCCCAGATGGGTTGCGGGTAGCCATCCGTTCCCACGGGACTGAAGAGAGCCTCCCATATCGCCCACTGACCGCCGGAGCGACTGTTTGGGCCTTTGACCCATTCGAAGAGATTCTCCTGGCGCACCGTGCTGCGGATATTGCCATCCGTGCTCCGAGCGTTGGGGCGCTCGATCTTGTGCCACTCGAGGTTTGTGTAGTAGGCGTTGTCGTCGTCGTAAACGTTCACGATCTGGTAATAGTGAAAGTCGACGGGGTCCGGGCACCAGCCCCAAGTTCCGCCGAAGTCATCGGGGTAATACACCTGCAACGCCAGCGCCTCCCAGCCTCCGGTCGAACCTCCCGCCAAGACCCGCGACCAAGACTCCCCGATCCCTCGAAACTGTTGCTCCACATGGGGTATGAGTTCTCTAACCACGGCGTCACCAGACGGGCCCATGTTCGCCGAGTTGATGTCGTAGGATGTGTCATAGAAGGGATTGGCTTCCCGAAAACTCACAGCCAAGACGCGTGGTGCCTCGTCGGATAGCCAGTATTCAGAGAAGCCCGCCGAGCGTCCCCGCCCCTCACCGTCCTCGGAGAATCCGAACGGTGCACGACGGCCCGGGAAATGGCCTTGCATGTAGATGACAGGATACCTCTGATTGGGATTCTCATTGAACCCGGCCGGCAACAGCACATTGGCCCCGATGTACATGTCGTGGCCCCAGAAGTCCGAGAGCAGTTCGCTCTTGATCTTCACGAACTTGACCAAACGCGAATCGCGGGGGTTGCCCTGCTGAAGCACTTCACCGGGCTGGAGCGCTTCGATTGGCGGGATCACCTCTGTAAGTTGGAGATCGAAGGTCCCCCCCGCCGAGGGACCGAGCGTGACCTGTTGCGGAACGCTGTACGCGTTGCCGGGCGCGCGAAACGCGCTCTGCCCGGCACCTGAGTTCAGATGCATCTCGACTACGTGCCCATCCGCACGCTCGAACCGCGTGTACACATTCAGAAACGCCTGGACGAAATAGTCGCCAGCCGGCATTTCGTCAAACGACTCGAATGGGAATCCAGTCACATGGGAGTTTCCCGATTCGAAAGTCACCACACTACCACCCTCCAGGCCGTGGACATCCAGACCCCAAAACGGGACGCCCGTGACCCTAACTTGTTGCCGCGGTTCGCGTTCGCCATTTCTGGACACGATCACAAAAACTCGACCCACAACCGGTACTGTCAGTCCGAGTTCGGCAATCTGGCTCGCGGCATCTTCGCTGAGCTCGACCTGAAAACGGATTGGATTCGATTGCTGCGGAGTGAGGGTGGCACCAACAAGCACGGCTACGGCGACAAGCCCGATGGTAATTACTGCGAAGGACCGGAATCCGGTGCGCATGACATATCTCCTGAGCGTACAAGGCATGGGTTGATGTCAGGATGGTACTGCAGCCACTACAAGATCGCCAGCGCGACGGCAAGAACGGACAGTGCGCGATCCCGGAACTATGATGGCTGCTGAAAATACTCGGCGATCATGTCCGAGGTTGTCGCAATCAGCCGTTCCCCTATCTCCGTCGACATCCCGCGTGCATCACCGAGAATCCCGTTTGGCGTGATGCTCCTCATGCCCTCACGCATTATCCGCTCTACGAAGTCCTCCGCAAGCTCCTCCAAGAACCCGGCTTCCGCAGCATCCTGATTGACCAAATCCTGGTGCAGACATAGCATTATCGAACTCTCTCCTATGTCTGCATGTCCGCCAATCCGGTCACCAAGTCCACACATCGAATCGACCGTTTCTTTCCAGACTCTCACGATTGCAATCAGGTCCGTAAACGCCTCCACCGTGCAGTCAGTGTTTACGGCGTCGGCAATCTCCTCAACAACCTCAGCGAGCGGTTTGAAATTGCCGCCATGAGAGGGCAACAAGAGGATGCGGGTGAAACCGTGGCGGGCAAGTGAGGCGCAATAATCCAAGCACACGGCTTTGAAAGTAGAACGCCGGAGAGTGAGAGTCCCGGCGAAATCCATGTGGTGCTCTGAGCACCCAACCCGAATGGTGGGAGCGACTAAGGTCTTCCCCAACCGCCGTGCCACCTCAGCACCTAAGCGCGTACCTATTTCAGCATCGACGAACAGCGGGAGGTGTGGGCCATGTTGCTCGACGGCACCGCATGGCACCACAACAGTAGTAAACCCATCACTGAGGGCAGCCTCCACCTGCGGCCGCGTCAACCGCTCGAGAAATACCTCACGTTCGGGCATCGGATGCGCTCCTTTTGGCAGCTGTTGGTAGATACCATACAGCCATCCGGCGCACTTGGGCAATCAGCAAACTGGAATTACGTTTCTGGTCCGAGGAGGGCTAGTCCTAATTGGTAAGGCAGCGGTCTTGAAAACCGCCGCGCTAACGCGCTTCGGGGTTCGAGTCCCCGGCCCTCCGTGTTTGGACATCAGAGGCTCAAAAACCCTCTCCGGTGGAGAGGGTTTTTGTGTTTGGGTTTTTCGAAGGGAATGCGGGGCGTTGTTGCATGGCTCAAAGCTGAGTTCGGACTCCCAGTACCGAGAAAGTGAATCACTTGATCGTCTTGTATCGACAGATCGTGTTCTAGGCAATGCTGCGCTTGGTGTAGCCCTACCCCTTGTGCCACTCAATTCGACCGAGCCCGTGGATCGAGCGTATGTTCCGATTCCTTTCCTTCAAGTCGGCTGAGGCCTTTGATTCGACTGCGCATCCGCCTTGGGGATTTCCGTAACCATTTGTATTCGTTTTCATCCTCGAAGTCTCACCGGCGCCGCCTCAAGTTGACAATACCTTCGGGACGACATCATTACGTAAGTGTGGAAACAACCGTTCAGTGTGGCCAGAACGGTTACTCGCGTTAGTTTATCCGTTGCGCGATCCAAGATGTTGATTTGCCACTGCCACCAGCGGGGAGTATATGTCCTCTCAGATCCGTGGTTTCACTCTTGCATCGGTCCTAGTTACCGCTGTTGCCTGTGGTTCCGGTGAACCAAGTGTAGGCTTTGCTTCCGCCGACAGCGCCGGAGTAACGATTGCAACTAGTACAGCACCGGCTTGGCAAACCGGTGAGGAATGGACCGTCAATGAACGTCCGGTAGTCGACATCGGCGTAGTAGAAGGCGCACCGGAATTCCAACTGCATAGGGTTTCCAATGCGGTTCGACTGAACAACGGAAACATCGTGGTCGCCAATTCGGGTACACAAGAACTTCGCTGTTACGGCGGTGACGGGCTTTTTTTGTGGACTGCCGGTGGCGAAGGGGGTGGTCCGGGCGAATTCGAAGGCCTCTTCCGCGTCGAGTCCTTTTACGACTCTGTGATTGCGTTCGACCGCCGGAGTTCGCGTGTGTCCGTGTTCAACAGCGATGGTACGTTCGTTCGAACGTCCACTCTGAGAGATCCGAGAGGTGTCTTGCAGGGTGTGTTTGCCGACGGCAGTCTGCTCATTACCGACAGTGACATCAGAACTCACCTTCAGCGGAGAGTATTAGGAGAGCGAGAGGAGATTGATGACGGCAACGTTCGGCTCACAGACGTGGCGCTACGGCATTCATCTGAGGGCGTGTTCATTGACTCGATAGGAGTGTTTCCAGGTGCTGAGGGCATGATCTTCACACGTACATCTGGTGAGGTCTTTGCAGTGTCGTTTTCATATCAACCCTTGGGCAGAGCAACAGTGTTTGCAGTGCGCGGAAACAAGCTCCTGTCGGGAGGCCAAGGTGAATATCAAATCACGGTCCGCTCGTTAGATGGGACGATCGAGGCTTTGGTGCGAAGAGCAATCGAAGCCCGAATGGTATCCGAAGCGGATATTGCGACATTGCGGGCTGAATACTTGGATGGCTTAGCGGAGCCGGACGAAATTCAGGCGAGAATGGACGAGTTCGAGGGGCACACGATACCGGAGAGAATGCCAGCATTTGGCGAGATCCTTGTCGACTCAGAAGGCTTCATCTGGGTCGAGGAATACCGTATTGGTGACGAGGCGCCCGAATGGGCCGTGTTCGACAACGATTATAGGATGCTGGGAAGCGTCGCAACTCCTCCGGGTCTCACGGTTCAGCAGATCGGGCAGGACTACGTGCTCGGTACTTGGACGGATGAACTCGACGTCGAGCACGTTCGGCTCTTCAACCTGGTCAGACAATAGGCGACTCCTGCTCGAGATTACATGGTACGAAGCACCCACGCCCTGGGTTAGCCAGAAACTCTTGTCCGTCGATCATCATGTCGCCGCAAGAAAACACCTCCGCGACATTTCCGGGGCATTGTCAACTTAGTGAATCCCACTACGCATATCTTGGGCACATTTTGGGCACATGGAGCCGCAGACAGACGCAAACAGACGGGGTCAGACGCAAAAGGTTCCGGTGCTTTTCTTAAGAAAAGCGGTCAGATCGAACCAGACGCAACCAGACGCAAAAGAGTCGTAAGAACTTGAAAACCGCCGCGCTAACGCGCTTCGGGGTGGACCTGCGCTCGGGCTTCGCCCGTGCTCGGTCTGCTCTTCCCATCATCCTATCCCACACCTCGCAACTGAGTCCCCGGCCCTCCGTACGTGTGAATCAGCGATACAAAAAACCATCTCCTGCGGAGTTGGTTTTTTGTCGGACAGTTTGAAGGCAGCGCGAACCTGAAGTATCCGTCAGTCTCGAGCCCACAACCATCTCAAGGTCGCTGAAAGCGTACACTGGATTCACCGGTGCAAAGTGCCCGCGGTTCCGGCACGAAGTTCCACACCAGAACCCCCATCAACAACACCGCAACCGCGCCCACACCGGTGTCGCTCCGGTAACCGTATTGCACGAAAAGGAGACCCGAGACAGCTCCCCCGAGTGCGTACCCCGCCTGCCCCACCGCCACGGTGAGACTCATCAATGAACCCCTCTGGCGATGTGATACCAGGGCAGTGAGCATCGCCGAAAAAGGCCCGACTCGCATGGCCATGAGCACCATGGCCAGGAAGAACAGGGGATAGGCGACGGCCATACCTACCACCACCACGGTCGTAAGGGCCATGACCACAGAAAGTCCGACGCAGGAACACAAGATGATACTCCGGCGACCGATCCGATCTGAGAGCTTCCCAGCCTGAAGTCCCGCCAGCGCATTCCCGATCCCCCCTAGCAGAAAGAGGACGGCGATCTCCGAAGGCTGAGCTCCCACACCTCGTTCGAGCCAGGCCGGCAGGTAGACTACGAAGAGGGACATTCCCATGAAGAGGAAGAAGAACGATCCAGAGGCAGCTGCCACTCCGGGCTCCTTCAGCATCTCCAGGTATTCCCTGACTGCGGTTGTTATTGAGAGGGGATGAAAGGAACCAATACGTTGCGGTTGAGGTACGCGAAGCCAGACCAGGAGAAAGGTCAACCCCATCGTGGCCGAGAAGAGAAAAAATGGGGACCGAAACCCGAAACTCCCCGCGAGGAAAATCCCTATTGGAATCCCGAGAATCTGCCCGAAGGCAGATCCGCTCATTACCCACCCCGTCGCCCAGCCACGCCGTTCATAGGGAAAATAGTCTCCGATGTATGCTACGGCCGCCCCGCTCAATATTCCTCCAGCAGCCCCGGCAAGTACACGTACCGCCATCAGTGACCAGTAGCCTGTCACCAGGGAATGAAGCAACAGAAACACTGTCATGGACCCCGAGCCGAGGAGGAGGATCTTGCGCCTCCCGATCCGATCCGACACGGGCCCCGAGATGACCGCAAAGATCCCCACCATGACAGTGTACGAAGAGACGAGGGTCCCCAGGACCGCGTCGTGGATGGAGAGGTCAGCGCCAATCTGGGTGAGAATGGGGGAGATGATCATGATCTGACTGCTAGCCGCAAACACGAGCAGCCAGAGAGCGAAAAGGACCTGATAAGGCTTGCTTCCTTCCACCGCCCTCTTGGTCGGGGCCCCGCAGGGCCCCGCGCCGAGGAGCATATCAAGTTGTGGGGGAGAAGCCACTGAGCGGATCCGGAACCTCTAAAAGAACACGAACGCGGGCGGTGCCATTCCATGTTTTCGGAAGTTGGCCACAATCTGACCGATGGTGAACGCCGCATGCAGGTAAGCCTGGTCGAGAAACTCGGCCAGCGGTATAGGATCTCCCTGCCCGAAAAACGGTTGTCGGCTGGTTCTTGTCTCTTCAGAGGCGTTTTCGAGAGTCTCGATGGACGTGTCGAAAGCCTGGGTGAGAAATGCAGTCAACGCTGCCCTGCTGTTCAGAACCGATGCGGTGTCCGGCGGACTCAGTTGAGTCTCAGCAAAGAACCTCGCGACGACCATGTTGGAGAAGCCGGCGGCATGGAGAATCTGCTGGGCAAAATCGCGCTGCTCCGGAGTCACTTTGTCCCGAAAGAAGTCTTCGGGCATTGAATCGGCCATCGCGACGAGCGTGACCTTCTGCCATTCCAACTGGCGGATTTGGGTTTGCTTGGGTGTGACGGTGGATGCCGTCTGGGCTGTCAGGCCCACGGTACAGACCACCATCAGGACCAGGATGGTCATGGCGCGCATGATGTTCTCCTCATCTGTTGGAAGCGACGACCCCAAACACCGACCGTCGACTGTTCGCTCCACCACCGGACCTCGTCCTTGGTGGTGGGGGGTGATGACGGGGAATCCTACAGAAGTACCATGCCCAATTGGTGATGTATCGGCGCCGGTTTTGTTAGAAGAATGTGAGGAAAGTGAAGGAAGGAAGCGCCCTCAGGGTTGGAACCTGTAGCCTCGCTTCCAGACGGTGAGAATGTGTATCGGGCACGTTGGGTCCGGTTCGAGTTTTCGCCGCAGTTCCGCGATGTGCGCATCGACAGTGCGGCTTATGACGGAGTTGTCGTACCCCCAAACGTCCCGCATGAGATCATGTCGGGTGGCGACGGCGCCCTGACGCCGCATCAACGCCAGCAACAGATCAAACGCCTTCGGCGTGACCGCAACCGGTTCACCGTCGCGGCTCACCGACCTGGCACCGACGTCTACGGTGACGTTCCCAAAACGCTCCACCTTTCTTTCGGCTTGCAGCATGCCG
>JBDGYW010000326.1:0-7039 GCA_039588935.1 Gemmatimonadota bacterium
GGAGTTGCCTGCTGCATTGATCCGCCACCATGCCCCTCCCAAGGACCCGGCGACGCTAATGAAGACGATAAAGGAACCAATCAGGCGTCGTGAAGTGGACATCGTCAATTCGCTCTCTTTGCCAAAAAACCGGTTTCAACAGAACCAACAGAATCCAAGAACCGCTGCACACTGGCGTTAGCGACATACGACCTTTGTGCGCTGCACCACAGATGCACGACGGCACTGGATGGTTGCGTATGTGAAATATGTATGTCAAATACGTATTTGGGTAGGAGGAAGTGTCAAAACGTACACTTTCTCTACCCAATCGCTGGACAATTAGACTACGCGAGAGCGTCTTTGGTTCCCTTGCGGCGACACTTCATGACCGCTGGGCATCACTTGCTTGATACGGTAACGAGAAGAAGCCTCCGTTCGCTCGCGATGGCTTGAGAATGACTCCTGAAGACGAGCTGTGGATTGGCCGTCACGTGTGTGCAGGCCGGAGAGGCCCAGGTATTCGACGTATTTCATGCGTCGGGCCGGCGCGCGAGGGAAGTGGCGCTCCCTGAAGGTCGACGCTTCGTTGGCTTCGGCGACGGTGTGCTGTACACGGTTTGCTCCGACGAGGACGACCTGCAGTGGCTGGAGCGCGACGCGCGCTAGGGCCATGCAACTCTGGGCTCCGCCGATGCATCTAACTGGATAGGGAAGGGCACGGGATGGTACGGATGCAGAGAGGCGGTGAGTGACTCATGAGACTGGTTTCAAACGGATCGAGGTTGGCAAAACGCCTCGCTGATAGATGGCGTCGAACGACAGACATCAGAGCGGTCCCGGTTCGCTCGGTTCCGCTTCCGGTGCGGATCGTTAGACAGGGCGGCAATTACGCGGTGCAAGACGGGGCTGGACGGACTATTGGGGTGATACCTTCTCCGGGGCGTGCGCCGACGCTGGGGCGAAATGAGGCGACCATATATCTGTGGCGTGAGAACTGAGTCTCTGAATTCATCGGGTCACGAATTAGCAAAGGCCCCGACTTCTGTCGGGGCCCTTTCCCCAGCTCAAAGCCTGGGTTGGAATCAACGACGTCGAAACGACGGGGATACCAGCTGGTCACCGGCGTCACCCCTCGGTACCTCGACCGGCACACCTCCCTGAACCGTTGGGATCAGGTACAGGCGATTCTCGACTCCCTGCGCGCCCTGAGCCGATACAGTGGCAGCGAGCATATCGCCGGCAGCTGATACCGCGAAATCGGTCACCATCAGCCCTTGTGCAAATAGCGGCGTCATGTCGCGTGCCACATTCAGAGACATCTGCATAATTGCCCGCGTGAGGTTTCGGCCCCGCCCCTGCTCCTGAATGAATGCGATCGTCGTGTCACTGAGCCAAACCGGTACCATCTCGTTCCCAGATGACTGCGTGAGATTGTCCTGGTTCGACCCGTCAATGTTCATGAGGTAGATGTCATAGTTGCCATCTCGGGACGAAGCAAACACGACTCTTTGCCCGTCAGGCGAAACCGAAGGCCTGTAGTTCGGCAGATCTCCCTGCGTGATTTGGATCTGTTCGGACCCGTCCGCGTTCATAATCCAGATCTGAGATGATCCGCCCTGATCCGATTCGTAGAGAATCTGGCTGCCGTTCGGAGTCCACGCGGGCGAGCCCTCCAAGGCGAGTGTCGATGTGAGCTGAACGGGGTTGGTCCCATCAGCGTCAACCACGAATATGTCAAGGTTACCGGACTGGTCTGACACATATGCGATCTTCATCCCGTCGGGCGAGAACGATGCGGACAGTTCACTCCCGGGCAAATCGGTTACCTGGTGCAGCGTGTCCGTCCGATCCCGGTCGAACGAATACACATCGACGTTGCCGCCACGCGTCGAGGTTACCAATACCTCCCCAACCACAAACACGGTCACCGTATCCGTTACGCCCCACGGTGTGTTTGCCACAACCATCGCCGATCCGATCCCGGCGGGCGCCAGGTTTCCGTCAGCGTCAACTCCAACCACCGAGGTATCTGACGTGGTCCATGTGAGGCTCGACGCCTCGGCCACAGGCGTTCCATCCTCGTCGGTGAAGGATGCTCTGAGTTGGTATTGATCCCCTCGGCCCATCGGGACGTTCTCGGGCTCGACAGTCAAGCCGCCGGCAACGACGTCGACATCCCATACGACTTCCAAGCCTTGCCCGGGGGCTCGAACCGCAAGGCGCGTTTGGCCAAGTACGTTGCCGGTGAGGGCTCCGCTAGATGTGTCGAACGAGGCAAGAATGGTGTCAGCCAGCACCCATGTAAGGGGGACCTCAGGTATCGGCGATTCGTCCACCGCCAGCGGAGTGACACTGAAGGTACGCGCACCGCCGAGCGGAATCACCACCGCACCATCGGAATATGGTGGTGTTGCTTCGAGGTATTCCACTTGCCGGTGCACCGTCACGGAGATCCTGCTCTCCTGTCCGAAGCCAGTGGCAACGATCTCCGCCTCGCCGCCGCTTCTGCCGGTCACTACTCCCAGGGGAGAAACGTGGACCACACTGGGATTGGTGGAACGCCACACCAGCCAGTTTGGAGCGAGTGGCCGGTTGTTCTGGTCGGGGACGGTCACCTCCACCGTATCCGGCAGGTTTGGAGAAACCCCCATCTGCATGGAGACAAAGGCGAATTCTGTCTGCGCGACCTGCACCGTCACGCGCGCAAGCAAACCCGTCTGTGTAGTTGCCTCGAGAACGCCCTGTCCCGGTGAAAGGCCCAGCACTCCTCCACGTTCCCTGATTTCCGCAACGCCGGGTTGACCGAGGAAGCGCCAGGACACCGCGGTGGGTGCGGCCAAATCCCCATTGTCGTTTAGAAACCGCGGTTGCGGCCGGATTTCTTCGGACGGAAGTAGGAAAACCGACGCAGGCTCGATCTGTAACACGGTCGCCACGCCACCGCCAATGGCCGCATTTTGCGGCCCGCCCACTCCAACCACCTGAACGGCGGCCGTGGCTCGCATGTTGCCAACGCGTACATCGATTGCCGCAATGCCCTCGCTCATCCCCACAAGAGCCGCAATACCAGGCAAACTGGCATCTTCCACCACCCGCACCACCCCGGGATCACTGCTCGTCCAAGTGAACGATACGGTGGTTACAATATCCCCCCGTGCATCGTACGCATCCGCCATCAGCTCTCGCCGTTCGCCGACAGCCATGGTCACCGTAACCGGTGCCACCTGTACCTCAGCGACCTGCTGGCAGACAATCTGTTCCGGTAGCACCAGTGTCAAAACGACCACGGCCACCGGTGTCAAATATCTAAACGCTCGCATCATTTTCTACCCAGTCCAATGACTGCAACTACCTACCACTATTAAGGATATATCACGCAACGTTAGGAGCCGCTTCCGTAAGTGTCAAGATTACGAATCACCGTTAAAACGTGACGCGCGACTCATTGGCGCTTCCGTCGAGCACGACGGCCTACGCCTTGCGCTCAACGCCCAACAACACCGAATGTACAGGGCGTGAAGGACTCTCCCGGATCGATCGACTAATATTGGAAGGTCACACATGAAGCTCTATCTGCAACCCCTGGCGCCGACTTTCTCCTGCCTCCATAACGGCAAGGAAAGCACCGGTATGTGCAGATTATACACCTCACTGTCTCAGATTGTGCTTGTCGGCCTCGTTTTGCTCGGTCTCGGTGCCTGTGGCGGGTCAGGCGAGGGAGCAACCGCATACGTCGGAGCGAGCGTATTCGACGGATCAGGCGCCCCACCGATTCTCGATGCGGTCATCATCGTCAGGAACGGTCACATCGAGGCCATTGGGCAGGAGGAATCCGTCAGCGTACCGCGGGGCGCTCAAGAGCTACGCCTAGACGGAAAATGGGTCATACCGGGGTTGATCGACTCCCACGTGCATGCCGCCGGCTGGACAATGAGTCGATTCCTGTCGTATGGGGTCACCAGCGTTCGGAGCATGGGTGGAGCGCAAGAAACGATGGTGGCGTTACGCGATTCGGTGTCCATCGGCTCACTCCTAGGGCCTCGCTTGTACATATCGGGACCCATGATCGATGGAAGCCCAGCGACTTGGCCCGACGCAACCTCGGCAACATCCGCGGCCGAGGCACGACAAGCGGTCGACAACCGAGTCCTCATCGAGGCCACACAGGTCAAAGTTTATACAAAGGTCGACCGAGCCCTGCTGACGGCAATAACTGATGAAGCGGCGGCACTCCAAATTCCCGTGGTTGCACACCTCGGCAGGGTCGACGCCATATCGGCCGCCGAGATGGGGGTACATTCGATCGAACACATGACGGGCGTAGTCGAGGCAACGCTGCCAGATCCTAGCAGGCTCTTCCGCGCACACGGGAGTTTCTTTGGTGGCTGGAAGAGTACGAGCCGAGCTTGGGCGAACCTCGATTCTGCATCCCTGGACGCTACGGCTTTGTCGCTTGTGGATGCCGGGACGACGATTGTTCCTACCCTGGTGCTGTACGAAGCCTACGCCCACCTGGCGGACGACGAGTATATCTCCAGTCTCGACCTCGAGGGCGTGCCGCAATCGGTCCATGAAGACTGGGATGTACCCGACCTCATCCGCCGCGCCCAACTTTCTCAAACCGACTTTCGCATGTTTCGACGCTCGCGCCCGTTTCAAGATCTTTTCGTGAGATTGTACCAAGGCCATGACGGCAACATCGTGGCGGGCTCCGACACACCGAATCAGCTTCTCGCGCCAGGCGCGAGCCTCCACGACGAACTCGCTATGCTCGTCGCAGCCGGACTCAGCCCGCAAAACGCGTTGCTGGCCGCCACGAAAAACGCCGCCAGCCTTCTTGCGGCCGACTCGATAGGTGTCCTGCGGGCCGGAAACACGGCCGATTTCGTAATCCTGACCGGCAATCCCCTGACCGATATTCGAAACTCGCGCTCTGTGGAACGAGTCGTGTTCAAAGGCGTGAGCTACCACCCGGCAGACCTGCGGATGCAGTGGTGACAACGACGATGAAGTCGCCCGCCGCACGCACTCTGGATGAGCGAGTTGCCCTCGTCCATGCCGACGAGAGTTGCCTGGGCAACGGGAGGGACGGAAGGAATCCGGGGGGAGCTGGATCTTTGTTTGAGCTGCCTTCCAAAGATGGGATCATGAGGAGAGATCTCTATATTTCATCGCCCGACACGACGAACAACCGCATGGCGTTGCAGGGCGCTATCGAGACCCTTGGTGCGCTTACCAAGGAGGAGGGCGGGCGGCGAATCGTGTACGTATCAGATTCGCAGTATCTCGTGAAGGGCATGAGTGAGTGGATCGTGGGTTGGCGCGCGCGTGGGTGGCGGAGAAAGGGCGGCGAGATTGAGAACCTTGCCATGTGGAAGGAACTGGAAGCACAAGCCAACGAGTTTGTGATCAAGTGGAAGTGGGTACGTGGCCACTCCGGCCACCCCAAGAACGAGTATGTCGACGACCTCGCAGTGCGTGCCGCATCCGAGCAGTTGGATTCCGGCGGGCTCATCGCATCGGGGTTTGCCACCTGGCTGGCGGACAAACAGGCAAGAGGTCAGTTTATCAACTACGACGCCGATAGGGACGTTCTGGAGTCGAACGGAGCACTCACGAGCGAGATATGACCGTGTTCAAAGACGGAGTTAGTAGCAACACACATCCATTGAACCTGCTGCTGGACGGCGCGGAGCAGCACACAGACCGCATCCCGCTCTACGAAGTTTACATGCGTATGGCGGAGGAACTCGCGAAGCGTTCCACCTGCCTCCGTCTTCAAGTGGGTACAGTGGTAACCGATGCCACTCTGGAACATGTTGTTGCGATCGGGTACAACGGGAACGCGAAAGGGTTACCCAATATGTGCGACTCGGCCGTGCCTGGTAATTGTGGCTGCATCCACTCAGAGATGAACGCACTGGTGAAGGCTCCCGGAGCAACGCGAGATAAGGTTGTATTCGTGACAGATAGCCCATGTGTGATGTGCGCTAAGCTCATGATCAATTCAGGTGTGTCGCACGCGTTCTATAGACGGCCGTATCGGGACCCGGGCGGCATCGAGTTGTTGGCATCCGCCGGCGTTGTTCCGATCCAATACGATAGGTGGGTAAACGAATGGCGGTAGCGTGAACTCATGGACGACCTAGAGCGGCTTTTCAGACAGCTAGTAGAGGTGTTGACCGCCAGCCAGCCCGAACGCCTCACGGCGGCATTTCAGGTCTCGGAACTCTATCAGTCCATTCTCCCGTATCGCAAGTACAAAAAGCAGCTGGGTTTCGAGTGCAACGAGGACTACGAGATGGCGGTACTTCGCCTTTTTGCTGGAGAAGCCGATTATGCGATGGTTGAACCGGCGGAGGTGAGGGAACACCTCGTTTTAGAAGCACAGGCTACAAATCCAAATCCCGGCGCGTTCCGCGAATTTGCCGCAGCCAGGGTCAAGCTCAATGATGCCGCAGTCCGATCCATTCATGCCGCGACACGATCGTTCGCTCCTCCTCCCGCCCAAGACCAGGACCCGAATGTCGCACAGTGGGCTCAGTTCGCTCCTCAAGCTGACGAGTTGACTGAAGCCACCACGAGGCCGCCGGTCTTCGAAGCGGTCGAGCACCCATCGACAGACGTTGCATCGGGACCTGAACCACAAACGGAGACAAGGGTGTCCGAACCGACTTGCCCCAACTGCAGCGAACGACTGCCGACGCATCGATCTGCCCAGTACTGTCCGTTCTGTGGGTGCCAGGTAGCTCCGGTTGCCTGCCCAATTTGCGGAGACGAGATAGAAGTTGGCTGGCTCTTCTGCGCCACCTGCGGCAAGCGTGGCTCGAACGAATGACCGACCTAGTTCCCTCGGAGCCTCGCATCGATCAGCCCGCTCTCGAGCGGATATTGCAGCGAGCTACCGAGCTGCAGAGCAGAGATCGAGAGATTGGTGAGGGCCTGTCGGACGCGGAGTTGATGCACCTCGGCGAGGAAGTCGGCATTCTACAGCAACATCTCAGGCAGGCATTGACGGAAGAACGTTCTCGAGAGTTGACGGCCGGGGAGGGCGGGT